>JAQGJO010000082.1 GCA_028290595.1 Hyphomicrobiales bacterium
ATCTCGAAGCATATGCAGATCGACGACGAAAGGGTCACTATCCGCATGGAGCGCGGCGCCCAGGTCTCGACGCTGGCAGTGGACATCGAGGTTCCGTTCGACAGAAACAAGAAAGCGGCCTGACGGCCACTTTGAAAAGGTCCGACACGGGGCAGCCGTTTTGTACCGGCTGCCCCAAGTGGCTGCAGCCGAACTTTCTGGCGCGCAAGTTTGTTCGAGGCATTCGCGAACTAAGAACCTACCGATCGAACGGCGTCGCATACCTTGGCCGCACCTTCGGCGCCACGGTCGGCTCGGCGAACCCCGCCTCGCTGGCATTGCGCCCCCCGCCCGGCGTAAGCGCTGCGAGATCGCGAAGATAGGACTCTGGCATGGCCCATGTCTTGGCCGCCGCCAGCACCGCCTCCATATAACCGTCGAGCGGCTTGCCGCCGCCATTGCCGCGGCCGACATAAAGCAGCGCCCGCACCGCCGCCGCGCCATCGCGCAGCACCGGTTGCGAAACTTTGGTATAAAGCCCCGTCGAGATGCTCTCATAAGCGTCGAGCGGGCGCACATCCGATAACGCCACATCCCACAGCACGCCATGGACGCTGCGCCCGCCATCGCGCACCACCGAGGCATAGCCCTCCTTCATGATGACGAAGCGATGACGCGGCAGCACGGCGCGGCCAAGCGGGCGCGAGCGCGTGCAGCGCCGCTGCATGGCGGCGACATCCATATTCGAGCCATAGGCGAAATACAGCGGCATGGGTTCTCCTGATAGGCGTAGGTAACGCTCAGGCTCCAGCCCGGTCAATCCGCGGTTTTGCCCGATGGGCTTGACCAGCCGAACCGGCATGCTTTCTTGGCAGCTATGACCCAGGCTGAAACAATCTATGCCGACATCCCCGGCGGTCCTGAACTCATGGCATGGTTCGGCGAAGTGCCGCGCTTTCACGATGCAGAAATCGTCAGCCTTACCATCAACCGTCGCGCGCCCAGCATCCTGCGCCTGCACAACTGGACCATGAGGCTTGAAGAAGGCCCGCCCCGTCGCATCACGCTCGACAACCACGCCGTAGTGACATTCACGCTCGAAGACATTGTCGATCTCCAGCTTGATGGCTTCAGCCATCAGAATGTCATTTTCCGTCTCGCGCTGACTCGCGCACCCGACCGGCCCGACCGAAAGCCCTTTTACACGGCCTCATCGCCAGACGACTATGAGATCCAGCTTGAGCCCTGCTTCGGCCTCAACGGCCTGATCCGCTGCCGCAAGGTCTCGGTCAGCTTCATACCCGGCAAGCCGGAGGATGCGCGCGCATGATCACCCTCAATTCCGCATAAATCCCGGCGCCGGCGGCGTGCCCCAGCCTGAGGTCCACGCGCCCGGCTCCCAGACCTTCGGGCGTTGCGGCCGGTCCTCATGCCACGGGCGCGGATCGAAATAACCGAGGTCTTCGTTCTTCATCTGGTCGAGTTCGCAATAATATTCGACCACCTGATCGTCGGGATTGCGGTGATAGACAGCGATATTATGCCCCGGCCCCTGCCGCAGCGGCCCCCAGCCGATGCGGATGCGCAAGCTGGCCAAAATCTCGCAGCATTGCTGCATGTGAGAGAAATCCTTCAGCTCGAACGCCATGTGATGCAGGCGCGGCCCGTCGCCCTGGAAGAAATTCACCGTGTGATGATCGCTGTTGCAGCGCATGAAGACGAAATGATCGCCGATCCAGTCCGACACACGAAAACTCAGCAGATCGCGATAGAAGGCAACCTTGCGCTGCACGTCGGGTGCAAAGAACGCCATGTGCCCCAGCTTCAACGGCCCAAGTCCGCCGCCGCGCGGATCGGCGGCGTGGAATTTCCATTCGCGAAACAGGTCGATGGTCGTGCCGTCGCAATCGTTGAAGGTCAACACCTGCGGCGTGCCAGGAAACGGATCGCTGCGGATCTGGCTGGCAATGCCAGCGGTCGTGAGTTGCTTTGCGTAAGCCGCGAAATCAACGTCGGGCGCGACCTCGAACGACAGCCGGCTGCAATGGGCGTGGCGCGCCTCCACCAATGTCATCGCCAACTGCCCGACCTTGGTTGCCAGATGCACGCCGGCGCCATCGCGGCCGATCACGTTCAGCCCGTTCAACTGCTGATGATATTCGACGGCACGCTCCAGCTCCGGCGTCTCGATCGTCGCATGGCCCAGGCGTTGGATCTTGATCATGTTTCCCTCTGTCATCGTTTGTCTTGTCTCAGCAAACCATAAGTCTCGATGCGGCCTGACGCCCAGGTCTTCCAAAACATAACTTGCTTCGAGACGCGCCTTTCAGACGCTCCTCAGGATGAGGGCTCTTGGGAGCCGGAGCCCAATCCCACAGAAGCCCTCATCCTGAGGAGCACGCGCAGCGTGCGTCTCGAAGGACGGGGGCGTCACGCTGCAGCCATGCACCAGCCCCTACCCAAACTCCATGATCACCGCGTCCACTGCAATCGAATCCCCCTGCTTCGCATGGATCTTCTTCACGGTGACGTCGCGTTCCGCACGCAGAACGTTTTCCATCTTCATCGCTTCGACGACGCAGAGCGCCTCGCCTGCCGCCACCGTCTGACCCTCGATTACCAGCAGCGATTTCACAAGGCCCGGCATCGGGCAGATCAGCGCCTTCGAAGCCTCAGCCTGGCGCTTGGCCGGCATCAGCGCGGCAAGTTCGGCCTCGCGCCGCGTATAGACATGGGCGGTCGCGGCAACGCCGGCGTGGTTCAGCACCATGCCGTTGAGCACGGCGCGCACTTGCGCCGCCACCGGCTCATCATCGATCGTGCCGCGCCACACGGGCTCGCCGGGAACCCAGTTGGATTCCACCTGTAGCACGGTCGCGGCCTCATTGGCGAAGTGCACGAAGAGCATGCCATCGCTGTCGTCGAGCACGATATCATAACGCACGCCATCGAGCAGTACCGTGCGTTCGCGCAGAAATATGACCGGGTTCTGCGTCTGCATCTGGCCGGAAATCTGCCGTTTACGCTGGTTCGAGACGTGGTCGACATAGGCGGCGATGCCGGCCATCATCAGCGCCGTCGCGCCCTGCGGCGCAACCGGAACAAACCCGTCCGGATATTCCTCGGCAATGAAGCCTGTCGACAATTGCCCGGCACGCCAGCGCGGATGATGCATCAGCGACGACAGGAACGGAATATTGTGGCGGATGCCGTCGATGACGAATTCGTCGAGCGCCTGCGCCTGCGCGTCGATCGCCGCCTCGCGGTCGCCCGCATGGGTGACGAGCTTGGCGATCATCGGATCGTAATAGATCGAAATTTCGCCGCCCTCGAAGACGCCGGTGTCGTTGCGCACGGTGACGCCATCCGCATGGCCTTCCTGCGGCGGCCGATAGGTCACCAGCCTGCCGGTCGAGGGCAGAAAGCCGCGCACTGGATCTTCGGCGTAGACACGGCTTTCCACCGCCCAGCCACGCAAGTGCACATCGCTCTGCTTGATCGCCAGTTCTTCGCCGGCCGCAACCCGGATCATCTGTTCGACAAGATCGATGCCCGTCACCAGTTCGGTGACGGGATGTTCCACCTGCAGGCGCGTGTTCATTTCCAGAAAGAAGAAGCTGCGGTCCTGCCCGGCGACGAATTCCACGGTGCCGGCGGAATCGTAATTCACCGCCTTCGCCAGCGCCACCGCCTGCTCGCCCATCTTGCGGCGCGTCGCTTCATCGAGCAGCGGCGACGGCGCTTCCTCGATGACTTTCTGGTTGCGGCGCTGGATCGAACATTCGCGCTCGCCGAGATAGATGACATTGCCGTGCTTGTCGCCGAGCACCTGGATTTCAATATGGCGCGGATTGACGATGAATTTTTCGATGAACACGCGATCGTCGCCAAACGACGATTTCGCTTCCGACGAGGCCCGTGAAAATCCTTCCGCCACCTCGCCGCGGCTGTGGGCGATGCGCATGCCCTTGCCACCGCCGCCAGCCGAAGCCTTGATCATCACCGGATAGCCGATCTCGTCGGCGATGTGCACTGCGTGCTCAGGGCTCTCAATGACGCCGAGAAAGCCAGGCACGGTCGAGACCTTCGCCGCATTGGCGAATTTCTTCGATTCGATCTTGTCGCCCATCGTGGCGATGGCGTGGGGATTGGGGCCGATGAAGACGATGCCGGCGGCTTTCAGAGCCAGCGCAAATGATTCGCGTTCCGACAGAAAGCCATAGCCCGGATGCACCGCCTGCGCGCCCGTTGCCTTGCAGGCGGCAATGATCTTGTCGGCAACGAGATAGGACTCAGATGCTGCCGGCGGGCCGATATGCACCGCCTCGTCGGC
>JAQGJO010000085.1 GCA_028290595.1 Hyphomicrobiales bacterium
CGTTGTAGCCGACCGGAATGTCGCGCTGCTCAAGGCCCTGGCGCATATGCGACATCAGGCCGCCGCTCTGCGAGATGACGGCGGTCGCCGAACGCGGCTCGGCGGCAATGCGCGCCACCTGGCTGACCGAGACAAAGCCGGCGTTCAGGCCGTTGATGAAATTCGTATAGCCAAGGCAGTTCGGCCCCAGCAGTGCGACGCCGCCATCGCGCGCGATCGCCGCCAGTTCTTCCTGCTTGCCGCGCTCGCCGACTTCGGCAAAGCCCGAGGCAAAGATGGTGGCTGCCTTGACCTTGCGGCGCACGCAGCCTTCCATGGCTTCCTTCACACCGGCAGCCGGCAGGGTGAAGATCGCCAGATCAACGCCTTCCGGCAATTGGTCGATTTCGGTTAGGACGGTGCGGCCATCAATGGTGCCGCCGCTGCGGCCGACCAGATAAACGTCGCCGGCATATTTGTTGGTGGCAAAATTGGTGTAGGCGTTCATGCCGGCCGAGCCGGGTTTTGACGAAACGCCAATGATCGCGACCGACTTCGGCCGCATGAAAAGCTCTACTGCCGCCGCTCCACTCAGTGACATGTCCTTGCCCTTGCTCAAGACCCAACCTCCCAAAAACCGGATATCGAGGCAGCAGCCATGTTTCCAGCGCCTGCCCGCAGGCTCATTCGCGAAGGCGAATTCGCACTTGCAACATCGTATCCGGCAAAATCGGCCCCTATTTGCCGTTGAACGCACTCTGAGTCAAATATATCAGGCTCCTTGCGATTGCTTCCAACTTGGGTAATTGTGCCGCCACATCCGAAGGAGGAGAGATGACCGACAAACTCGTCACCTATGAGCTCGAAGACGACATTGCCCTAATTGGCCTGAACCGTCCCGAGAAGCGCAACGCCATCAACGACGAAACCAATCGCCAGTTACGCGCCGCTTTCACCCAGGCCGTCGACGAAGCCAAATGCGGCGTGATCTTCGGTCACGGCGATAATTTTTCTGCCGGGCTCGATCTCGCCGAAGCTCTCACCTGGATCAATGCCGACCCGAACCTGCGCCGTAAGCGGCGCGGCCATTGGCATCCGACGCTCGACCTGATGGCGCGCGGCGGCATTCCGTGGGTTGCAGCCCTCAAGGGCGCCTGCATCGGCGGCGGGCTCGAAATCGCCTCCGCCGCGCATGTGCGCGTGGCCGACGAGTCGACATTCTTCGCCCTGCCCGAAGGCCAGCGCGGCATTTTTGTCGGCGGCGGCGGTTCGGTGCGCATTCAACGCCTGATCGGCTATGCGCGCATGGCCGACCTTATGCTGACCGGCCGCGTGCTGACGGCGCAGGAAGGCGAGCGCAACAATCTCTGCCAATATGTCGTTCCCAAGGGCGAATCCCTTGAGCGGGCCAAATCGCTGGCCAAGCGCATCGCCAAGAACGCGCCGCTGACCAATTGGGCGGTGTCTGCCGCCCTGCCGAGAGTCAACGACGCGTCGCATGAGGACGGCTTGTTCATGGAAGGCCTGATCAGCGCCGCCGTCAGCAGTTCGCGCAGCGAGGAAGGCCTCAAAGCCTTCGTCGAAAAGCGCGCTGCGCGTCTCGTCGAGCCGGGCAAGTCCGGCGACGAGAGCTGACAACAAAAAACTGCGCGGCGGAGCGACGAACGCTCTGCCGCAAGACCAGGATTTAGGGAGAAAACCATGGGAATGAAGGACACGGCGATCGTCGGCTTTGCCGAAACCAAGATCGTCGAGAAAAGCGACAAGGACATCTGGGAACTTGGCGCCGACATCCTCGAAAGCCTGCTCGACAGCACCGGCTTCGAGAAACAGGAAATCGATGGGCTGATCCTGTCGTCTTCGATGACCGGCTCGGGAAATTGCTTCTGGTCGCAGACCACGGCCGATCAGCTCGCGCTGGAAGTCGATTTCTGCCAGACCGTCGACATCGGCGGTTGTTCGCCGACTGCGGCACTCGCCCGCGCCGCCATCGCCATCGATGCCGGCCTGTGCACGACGGTGCTCTGCCTTTTCGCCGACACGCAGGCGGCAGAAAACAACCAGCGGCCGCGTTCGTTCCAACAGGAATGGACCGTGCCCCAGGGCGTGCTTGGACCGCCGACATCGTTCGGCTTCATCAGCAGCCGCTACGATCATCAGTTCGGCCTTGATTTGCGGGCGCTCGGCAAGCTTGCCGTGGCGCAGCGCGACGGCGCCCTGCTCAACGATCTCGCCTGCGAGAAGCTGCGCAAGCCGATCACGGTGGATGATTACATCAACTCGCGCATGATCGCCGATCCCGTACGTCTGCTCGACAGCGTGATGGTGTGCGACGGCGCCAGCGGCCTACTGATCACCAGCAAGAAGAACGCCGCGCGCAAAGGCCTCGACAAGATCGTCGTACCCGTCGGCTATGGCGAACGCACCAACTATCGCGCGAGCGAAAGCATCGTCGATGTGACGGACACTGGCCATCGCATCGCCGGCGAACGCGCGTTCAAGCAGGCTGGCATGAAGCCATCGGAGATCGGCTCTTTTCATCCGTATGACGATTTCATCATCGCCATCCTGCTGCAGATGGAAATGCTGGGCTTCTGCAAACACGGCGAAGGCGCTGCCTTCATCCGCGAGCGGGAATTTTCGCATCTCGGCGACCTGCCGCTCAACACCGGTGGCGGCCAGATTTCGGCCGGACAGGTCGGCCTTGCCGGCGGCGGCACCAATCTGGTGGAAGCCGTGCGTCAGCTCTTCGGCGCCGGCGGAAAACGGCAGGTGAAGAACACAAAGAATGCGCTCGTCACCGGCATCGGTGGCATTCCCTACGCTCGCAACTGGAGTTCGAGCGTCGTGATGATCCTGACACCGAACGCGTGAGGCCTGCCAGATGACCGCAATCAACGATACCCTGCAC
>JAQGJO010000087.1 GCA_028290595.1 Hyphomicrobiales bacterium
AATCGCCGGTGAGCCGATCGCCGCCATCGCGCAGCGCGATGAACCGCAGCGATCGATCCAGTCCGTCGAACACGGGTTTCGTCTGATCCGTTGTCTCGAAGAGGCGGCAGAGCCTTTGACCCTCAAAGACCTGTCGGCGCGTGCCGACATGGCGTCGAGCCGTGCCCATCTCTATCTGGTGAGTTTCCGGAGGGTCGGCCTGGTTCTGCAGGAGGAGTCGAGCGGCCGCTACATGCTCGGGCCTTATGCGTTGCAACTGGGCATGGCGGCGCTGCGCAAGCTCGACGTCGCGCAATTGTCGCGCGGCTGCCTCGAAGATCTGAGCGGCAAGACCGGCGAAGCGAGCTATCTGGCGGTCTGGGGCAATCGCGGTCCTTATATCGTTCTGCGTGCCGATGGGCCGCGTCCGGCGCCGGTGTCATTGCAGATCGGCTATGTGCTGCCCACCCTGTCGTCCGCGACCGGCCGCATCTTCATTTCCTATTTGCCGCGCCAGGTCACTGCGCTCGTGCTCGCAGGCGAAGACGGCGCCGGCAGTGCGCAGGCGCTTGAGAAGGCTGAGGCGAGCCTTGTTGCCGAAAGAAGCCTCGCCACCATCATCGCCGAGACCCGCGCGCGCCGGCTGTCGCGCACCGACAGCCTGCTCAATATGGGTTTCACCGGTCTTTCAGCGCCGGTCTTCGGCCATGATCGCAAGCTGGCGGCAGCCTTGACCCTGATCGGCCCGACCAGCGGCATGGATGCGAGCCTCAACGGCGCCAACGCGCAAATGCTCCGCAAGGCGGCGGAAGATCTGACCGCGCGGATGGGCGGACAAAGCCCCGACTGACATTCAAAAAATAGAGAGTAACGAACCGTGGCAACATCTACCTCGCCCAAAGTTGAATGGTCCCGCATTCCCCTGATCATCCAGTTCACCGAACAGGTGAAGATGACGGAAACTTATGGTTTCAGTGGCAGCCAGGGCAAAACCTCGCTCGAAGGCCAATTGTTCCTGCCCAAGGATCGTCCGTCGCAGACGGTCTATGTGTTCATGCATCCCACATCGACCTTGCAGCTTCTGCCGATGCCGACCGCGCTGGCCGATGCCGGGCTGCATGTGCTGTGCGCCGGCAGCCGCTATGCCAAGAACGACAGCGCGCTGATCATGGAGAAGGTCGCCTATGATCTTGGCGCCTATGTGCGCTATGCCCGCGAGGAACTCGGCTATCGCAAGGTGATCCTCGTCGGCTGGTCGGGCGGCGGGTCGCTGTCGCTGTTCTATCAGGCGCAGGCCGAAAACCCCGCGATCACCCAGACAGCCGCCGGCGACCCCTATGATCTGAAATCGGCGAACCTGCCGCAGGCCGACGGTATCATTTTCATCGCCGCGCATCTGAGCCGCGCCGAGACCCTGACCGAATGGATCGATCCGTCCGTGCTCGACGAGCTCAATCCCGATCGCCGCGACCTGGAACTCGATATCAACAATGCGCTGTGCCCGAACAAGCCGCCTTATACCGCGGACTTCGTCGCAAAATTCCGCGCCGCCCAGCGCGCGCGCAATGCCAAGATCACCGTATGGGCGCTCGAACTGCTCAACGATTTGAAGAAGCGCGACGATGGCGAAATCGAACGCGCCTTCGTCACCCATCGCACCATGTGCGACGTGCGCTGGTACGACAAGGCGATCGAGCCGAACGGCCGCAAGCTCAACTGGTGCTATCTCGGCGATCCGCGTACCGTCAATGTCGGCCCGGTCGGCCTCGGCCGCTTCTCGACCCTGCGCTCATGGCTCTCCCAATGGTCGCTGGAATATTCCAACGCCAAGGGACCGATGAACGCCGCCAAGATCCTCAATGTGCCGGTGCTGCAGATCGAGAACGAGGCCGATGACGCGGTTCCCGCCAGCCATAATCCGATCATCCATGCGGCGCTGGCGACCAA
Organism: Hyphomicrobiales bacterium; assembly: GCA_028290595.1. The sequence continues at coordinate 1,927 of JAQGJO010000087.1, forward strand.
GGACAAGGAAATGATCAGCATCGAAGGGGCGACCCACTATTACCTGGGCCAGCCGCAACAGCTTGCCATCTGCATCGAAGCCGTTACGAGCTGGAGCCGCCGCAAGGGGCTCTTGGACTGAGCGGGGCAGGCGCCAACGACTTCGCTATTGGACCAATCAAATTATACAATGTAAAATCGGCGTCGGGAATCCGGCTCGGGGAAACGGCAAGGAAAACGAAATGTCGGAAAAACAGATCGGCGAACCGAAGCGCCGCAAGGAAGACGACCGGCTGATCAGGGGACAGGGCCAGTTTGCCGACGACATCGAATTTTCGAAAGCGGCCCATGCCAGCGTTCTGCGGTCGCCTCATGCCCACGCGAAGATCACGGGGATCGACGTTTCCGCGGCGCGCGAAATGCCCGGTGTTCTGGCGGTGCTGACCGGTGCCGACGTGGTGGCCGAAGGCTTGAAGCCTATCCCGCACGGAACCGGGAGTTCCAGGACCGGCTCCGATGTGCCGCTCGCCAACGTCGATGGATCAGAACGCAAGATTACGCCGCAGCTCATCCTACCGCCCGAGCGTGTCCGCTTCGTTGGCGAGGCAGTGGCGATGGTCGTCGCCGAAACGCTCAACCAGGCGCGTGACGCCGCTGAAGCGATCGTCATCGACTATGACGTGCTGCCCTCTGTCACGCGCTCGACCGAAGCGGTCGTCGATGGCGCGCCGCTGCTCTGGGACAGCGTGCCCAACAATCTGCCGCTCGATGCGGAGATCGGCGACAAGGCGGCGACCGACGCGGCTTTCGAAAAAGCCGCCCATCGCGTGTCTTTCCGCTCAGCGATCCAGCGCGTCACCGGTGTGCATATGGAGCCCCGCGCGTGCATCGGCATATGGGACAAGACGACCGAGGGCTATACGCTGCATGCCTCGCACGGCATCGGTGTGGTGCAGATGAAGACCGAGATCGCGCATATTCTCGGTGTTGATCTGGACAAGGTGCGTGTCATCGCGCCGGGAGATGTCGGCGGTAATTTCGGCACCCGCAACGCCACCTATCCGGAATTCGCCCTCGTCGTCTGGGCGGCGCGGCTGATCCAGCGGCCAGTCAAATATGTGGCCGACCGCCAGGATGCCCTGCTGTCGGATTTCCAGGGCCGCGACCTGCATGTGGATTTCGAACTGGCGCTCGACGAGAAGGGGCGCTTTCTCGCTTTCCGCTCAACCAACACCAGCAACGTCGGCGCCCATACCGCCTCGTTCGTGCCGCTGAACAAGGGCGCGCAACTGATGACGAGCCTCTATCAGGTGCCGGCCGCCTACGTGCGCTGCCGCGCCGCCATGACCAATACGCCCTCGACCATCCCCTATCGTAGCGCCGGCCGCCCGGAGGCGATGTATTCGGTCGAGCGCATCATCGACATTGCCGCGCGGCAATGCAATTTCGACAGGGTCGAGCTGCGCCGCCGCAATATGATCCCGCCCAAGGCGCAGCCCTACCGCAATCCCTTCGGCGTCACCTATGACAATGGCGATTACACCGGCGTCATGCAGTCGGCGCTCGATCTCGCCGATTGGAAAGGCTTCGAGAAGCGCCGCAAGGAATCGCGCCGCAACGGCAAATATCGCGGCATCTCCATCTGCAATTACATCGAGACGACCAGCGGCAATCCGCGCGAGCGCGCTGAAGTCACCGTGCTCGACGATGGCGGCATTGATCTCATTATCGGCACCCAGGCCTCGGGGCAGGGGCATGAAACCAGCTTCAGCCAGATCGCTGCCGAATGGCTCGGCGTCGGCTTCGACAAGATCCGCGTGCGCGCCGGCGACACCAATTTCGTTCTCGCCGGCGGCGGCTCCCACTCAGGCCGGTCGATGCGCTTCGCCAGCATCGTCATCAAGGAATCGACCCTGCAGATCATCGACAAGGCCAAGCGGATCGCCGCGGTCATGTTCGAGACGCAGGTGGGCGACATCGAATTCGCTGACGGCGCCTGCCGCATCGGTGGCACCGATAGGGTCCTGAGCCTGGTCGAGATCTCGCGCTATGCTATTTCAAACAAAGACCTTCCGGAGGATTTGCGCGGTCCGCTCAAGGGCGCCTGCGATCGGGTGACGCACGGGCTCGCCTATCCCTATGGCGCCGCTGTCTGCGAAGTCGAGGTTGATGCTGATACGGGCGCGGTGCAGATCGTTCGCTATACGTCGGTCGACGATGTCGGCCGCGCCGTCAATCCGATGATCCTGCACGGTCAGACCCACGGCGGCATCGCCATGGGCGTCGGTCAGGCTTTGTTCGAGCAATGCTGGTTCGACCACGACAGTGGGCAGAACCTGTCCGCCTCGTTCATGGACTATGCCATGCCGCGGGCGTCGGATTTCCCCAACTTCACCACCGGTTTGAGCGAAGTGCCTGCGACAAGCCATCCGCTTGGCCTTAGGCCCGGCGGCGAAGGCGGCACCACACCGGCGCTGGGCACGACGATCAATGCCATTGTCGATGCGTTGAGCGAGTTCGGCGTAACCCATGTCGAAATGCCGGCAACGCCGTTCCGCATCTGGCAGGCCATTCAGGCAGCGAAGCAGAAGAACGCAGTTGCATAGACTGCTCTTGCTTTGAATTGGTATTGATCCAAATCCACAGCTATGGATTGAACTTCGCGCCGCCGCATCGTATGAGGCGACGTTATCGAATGTGATTCAGAGGCCATGATGTCGGGTGTAAAGTTATCGGTGCGTCAGTCGAAGACGCACGGCAAGGGGTTATTCGCAGATCAACGCATACCGCAGGGTACGACGATCATCGAGTACACGGGGCAGAAAATCCCTAAGAAGGAAGGCCGACGCCGCGAACGTTTCTATGAATCGATCGGCTATTGCCTGCTATTCAATTTCGATGACAAGCATGACATTGATGCCATCGTCGGCGGCAATGAATCGATCTATATCAATCATAAGAGCAGGCAGCCGAACCTGCAGGCAGTGGTCGACGAGACCGGCATCTGGTTCGAGACGCTGCGCGACGTCAAGCGTGGCGAAGAATTGTTCTTCAACTATGGTTTTACGCCGGAAAAGCCGAGGAAATTCGCCTAGGCTTGGCGTTATTGGTGATCCCGGATGAAGAAAGCCAAAAGCAAACCCGGGAATAAGCCTGAGAAAGCCTCTCGCCAATCCGGTGGCGAGGGGGCGCTGCGGGACTTCGATCTCCTTCAGCACCTGCCGCACCTTTTGCGGCGGGCGCATTTCGAAGCGGAAGCCATCTTTCCCGATATCTATGGCGATGAGGTAACCTCGCGCCAGCTTGCGCTGTTGACCGCCATCGGCCAGCGCCCTGGCCTGTCGCAGAGCGCCGTCGCGCAGCAGGTGGGGATGGACCTAAACACCTGCAGCGATCTGGTCGCCCGTCTGGTGGCTAAGAAGCTCGTGCGCCGTGAACGCTCGCAAGCCGATGCGCGCACCTATTGCCTGTATCTCGCGCCGAAAAGCGCCCGTGTCGTCGATATGGGCATTGGTCTTGCGGGCAGCTACCGCGAGGCGGTCGCGCAGCGGCTGAGCCGGGCGGAACACGAGCAATTGGTGGCGCTGCTGCGGCGCCTGCTCGGGCTATAGCGTTTTCCGATCCGCTGGATCGGAAAGACGCGTCTAGATTCTTGAAAGAGCGCATTTTCTTCACGCGAACCGGTGTCCACTTCGCTTGAAAATGCGCTCAAGCGGAATGCCTCGTAGCGCAGCACGTCTGCCCTTAATTTGATCTGACGGCCAGATTGACAGTCTTCCGCTCCGTTGGCAGATTAACTACGAATACGTAGTAATTGATCGGATGCCGCTGTAACCGCAGACGGCATCGGCCCAGAGAGCTAGAGCAAATGAGCGGACTGATCACGTTCGAGCCAGGCGGCTATCAATATCTGCCCGGCGGCTTTCAATATTCGGCGGCCGTGACGGCGCTGCCCGGCTGGGAGATCGAGCGCGCGCGCTTCATCGCTCCCGTGCCGCTGGAGCTGGGGTTCGGGCTGATCGAGGCACATCTGGCCTCGCTCGGACGCCCGCCGACGGCGCTTTGCGCGTGTGAACTGCGCTCGCCCGAACCGATGACCGAGCCTGTCTTCATCGCTTTCAACCGCGGCTATGTGCAGCCGCTGGAGCGCTGGGGCCTATTTCGCAACGACGCCAATCCGGTGGCGCGCTGCAATCTCTGTCCGGAGCAGGACAAGCCCGCTGGACCGAGCTTTTATGCGTTCAGCTATACCGTTCCGGCAGCGGGCAAGGCGCTGCGCCATAGCTTCGTGACATCCGGTGCAGCCGAATGCCCGGATCGCCCGAACTATCGCGACAGTATCGTCCGACTGGGCGAAACCTCGCCTGACGCGCTGCGCGACAAGCTGCGCTTTGCCATCGGCGATCTGGAATCACGTTTCGCTGAGCTTGGGGTCGGCTGGGCCGACGTGCTCGATACCAGACTCTATACGGTGCATGATCTGCATCATGCTGTGGCCGAAGAGTTCGCGCGTCGCGGCGCCCTTGCCGGCGGCCTGAACTGGCATCTGGTGCGTCCGCCGGTGAAGGACCTCGAAATAGAGATCGATGCACGTGCAGTTCGCCGCGAGATCGTGATCGCGCCATGAGCTTGAAAAAGAGAAGTTTGAAAAGGGGTTTGACATGACCAGCTTCAACAACATGCGCATGCGCGTCTTTTCCATGCTCGCCGCAGTCCTCTTCGCTTGCACCCCGGCCTGGGCCGCCTCGCAGGCGTTTGTCAGCGGCGGCCCGGTCCGCATCCTCGTCGGCTTTCCTGCCGGCGGCACCATCGACGTGGTGGCGCGCCTGCTGGCCGAACAGATGCGGCAGGATCTTGGTGTGCAGGTCTTGATAGAGAACACCACGGGGGCCGGTGGCCAGCTTGCCGCGGTGGCCTTGAAGCGCGCCGCGCCCGACGGCCACACGCTCATGGTGGCGCCCGACCACACCATGGTCGTCATCCCGCTGACCATTGCCCAGCCTGGCTTCGAAGCGGGCGATTTTGCGCCGGTCGGCGAGATCGCCACTTACGTCGGTGCGCTTGCCGTGGGCGCCGGCAGCGATGTGCGCGACATCGACGGTTTCATCCAGAAGGTGCGCGCCAATCCCAAGCTCGGTAGCGTCGGCATTGCGGCAGCCGGCAGCAAGCCGCAGTTTGCGCTGCTTGCCATATCGCGGGAGAAGGGCGTCGCGCTGACGCCGGTGCCCTATCGTGGCTCGGTGCCGATGGTGCAGGACCTCGTCGGCGGCCATCTGCCGGCCGGCATCACGGCGCTCGGCGATTTTATCGAGCAGCACGCGGGCGGGCAATTGCGGGTCATCGCCATCACCGACGCGGATCGCACGTCGCAACTTCCGATGATCCCGACGGCGCTGGAGCAGGGCTATCCGATGAAGCTGAACTTCTGGCTCGGCATGTTTGCCCCGGCGAAAACGCCGGCGGACATTCTTGATATGCTGTCGGCTTCGATGACCAAGGCGCTCGGCGATCCCCAGGTGATGGAGCGGATGAAGGCCCTGGCCTTCGATCCGCATCCGTCATCGCCCGCTGAAATGACCGCCGAGATGCAAGCCGACACGAAATACTGGGCGCCGCTGGTCGAGGCCTCAGGCTGGGTCAAGCAGTAAGTAACTTAGCTCTTACCGACGACCTTTCGCAGGATAGCCGCTGCGTCGGCGGGCGCTTCATTGCCCGTCCACACCACATACTGGTCCGGCCGTACCAGCACGAGCTTGCTCTCGTAAGCCTCGCGGCCGCCGGTGTAAGTGTCGCGGATCGCCTTGAAGGGAATGCCGAGCGTCTGCGCGGCATCCTCGAACGCTTTCACCACGGACGCATCGACATCGAACGCCAGCAAGGTGAAGCCGTCGCATAATTCCTCATAGACGTCGCGGCCGTTCGACAGTGGCTGCGGCGTCAGATGATGGCCTGGCCTGGCTTTCAGCATGTGCACGCCATGGGCGCTGCACTTGCCGCCGGGCGGTCCAAACAGGATCGGCGAACCTTCGAAATTGGGTTCGTAGCGGCTGGCCATCAGGCCGTCTTCCTGCTCTTGCACCTTCCACGCGGCTTCGAACGCATCGCGGTCGACTTCCGGGTTGTAGGTGTCGAGGAACTTGCCTTCGGCCTCGATGCGCGAGGCGATGAAATCCTCGCCCGTCTCCTTGAACACCGGCCGGCGCTCTTCGCTGTAGGAGGGGATCAATCTGTCGCCGCCCCAGCCCTTTAGCACCGCGGTCAGCTTCCAGCCGAGATTGCGCGCATCTTCCAGCCCGTTGTTGAGGCCAAAGCCGCCATAGGGCGGATGGCTGTGCGCCGCGTCGCCGGCGATCAGCACGCGGTTGACCTGGTATTTGTCCGCAACGGCGACGCGCAGATCCCAGAAGCCGAGATTGTCGAATTCTGCCTTGAACTTGAAGCCGGTCGCCTTTTCCAGCACCGCCTGGAAGTCGAAATCCTTTTCTTTCGCCGCAGCCGCGGGGACCGGCGCATGGAAGAAGAAGCCATTGCCGACATCGATGCGCCCGAAGAACTGCCAATAGCCCTTCAGATCCGGATGCATGACACGATAGGTCGAACGTTCCGGGAAGCGCTTGAGAAATTCGTGCAATTCGGGTGAGCGGAACACGGCAAGCACCATGACCTGATCGAAATCGGTCCCGCCGCGTTCGATACCGACCTGCGCACGAATGTTTGAATGGGAGCCGTCGCAGCCGACGAGATAGTCGGCTTCTATCGTCTCTGTCTTGCCGGCTTCATCGGCAATCTCAAGGCGGACGCCCTTGGCGTCCTGTTCCAGCTTGCCGGCGGTCCAGCCGAAACGCTGTTCGACGATCGGCATAGTTGCGAGCTTGCCACGCAACACATCTTCCATCTTATATTGCGGCAGCCGGTCGTTGTCCTGGAAGAAGAAGCGGCGCACCGTCTCGCGGCCGGCATGGGCATGCCAGTATTCGCTTGTCAGCGTCTTGTAGGCCGTCACATTGCCGATTGGATAGCCGGCCGGCATGACGCGCGCGGCGCGCAACTGATCGACGAGACCCCAGAAATAGAAATGCTCGAGCGTCCGCTGCGTCAGGTTCTGGCCGCGCGGAATCCGATGGTGGCGGGTGCGCCGCTCGATGAGGATGCAGGAAATGCCGCGCAGACCGAGATCGAGCGCGAGGCCCAGGCCGACCGGCCCGCCGCCGACGATAGCCACCTGATAACGTTTGTTCATTTCCACCCAGGTCCTCTGTTATTCGCGTCCTGCCTATTGCCCGGTTCGAGGCGAACTGCAATTGGCGAAGAACGTGGGTTTTGCCCCACTACCGGTTCTGTAAGACGTCTGTTATAGGCAGCCGCAATCGCCCGCAACTGCGGGCACTACGCTAAAATGCAAGAGCCGCTAAAATACCTACAGGAAGGAAACCATTGATGAGCGATCGCAGCAGCAAGCCGGCACAAGGCAGCGTTCCCCTCGCCACGGCGCGGTTCGACGGCAAGGATGCGCTGGTGCGCCCGTCGAATGCGGAAATGGGCTGGGCGTCAGATGCCATGGCCGAAGTGCTGCGCCGGCTCGACCTGCGTTATATTGCACTGACGCCAGGCGCCAGCTATCGCGGCCTGCACGACAGCCTGGTGAACTATCTCGGCAACCGTGACCCGCAAATGCTGGTCTGCCTGCATGAGGAGCATGCGGTCGGCATTGCCCAGGGCTATGCAAAAGTCACCGAGCGGCCGATGGCTGTGGCGGTGCATTCCAACGTCGGCCTGATGCACGCGACCATGGCGATTTTCAACGCCTGGTGCGCCCGCAATCCCGTCTTCATTCTGGGCGCCACCGGCCCCGGCGACGCCGACGAGCGCCGTCCGTGGATCGACTGGATTCACACCTCCAAGGATCAGGGCGCGCTCATCCGCCATTACACCAAATGGGATGACGAGCCGCGCTCCGCCGTCGCCGCCGTCGAATCCATGGTCCGCGCCTACCAGATCGCGTCGACGCCGCCGCATGGTCCGACCTACGTGTGCCTCGATGTAGGCCTGCAGGAATCCCGCCTCGAAAAGGAGATGGTGTTTCCCGACATGGAGCGTTTCGCGCCTGGCGTTCCGCCAGCGCCGGCAGCCGATGCCGTCGAGCGCGCCGCGCGCATGCTGGTCGATGCAAAAAAGCCGCTCATCCTCATGGGTCGCGTCTCGCGCGGCCTCGATGACTGGCAGGCGCGTATCGATCTCGCCGAAGCAATCGGCGCAGCGGTGCTGACCGACATGAAGACGGCGGCAGCGTTTCCGACCGATCATCCGCTGCATCCCATCGAGCCGCGCTTCCGTCCGTCGCCTGCCAGTTCGCAGATGACGAAAGAGGCTGACGTCATCCTGTCGCTCGACTGGATCGATCTGCGCGGCCATTTCATCCAGACGCTGGGCAAGGACGCGCCGGTTGAATCGAAAGTCATCCACTGCACGGTCGACGACTATCTCCACAACGGGTGGAGCATGGACCATTTCGGCCTGCCGCCCTGTGATCTGAAAATCCTCGCCAC
>JAQGJO010000099.1 GCA_028290595.1 Hyphomicrobiales bacterium
GCAGGATCTGTCCATCGGACGGCTGGATATCGCGCTGGTCGGCTATGCGATCTCGCAGCCCGTCCTGCAGGCCAACGCGATCAAGGTGCTGGCGGTGACGGCAGGCGAGCGGGTTGGCCTTCTGCCCGACGCGCCGACGACCCGGGAAGCTGGCTTCGATGAACTGACTTACGACGGCCTGGTTGGACTATTTGCCAACAAGATTCTCGACAAGGCATTGATCCCGGCGATTTCGAAAGATGTTGTCCAGGCTGCATCGAGCGCGCAAGTCACCGAACGCCTGCTGGCGACCGGGCAAATTCCAAAAGCCGAACTGGCGCCTGAGTTCACCAAATCCGTCGAAGCACAGGAAGCCTTGATCAAGCGGATCGTCGAGACGTATGACATCCAGCCCAAGTGACTAGTCGAGTGACGCGAAGCGACGACACGCACTCAAGGCGCGATGGAAATTTCCGGCTCGCGGCCGATCAGGCGCGCTAGCTGCTTGAGGCGGCCGGCCAGCCGTTCGCTCGCCAACGGCGCGAATTCGCGCGGCAGTTTGAGAATGATCTTGCTCTTGGTGCAGAGCAGCGGCGTCTTCGGCAGAACGTCCGGCATCGCCGCCGAGACGGCATAGCCCACGCGCATCATCGAGCCAAGAATTTGCGCGCGATCAAGCATGCGCGGCGATGCCAGCATGCGCCATTGCGGGCTGACGTCATGATCGAAGCCGAGATACCGGTAGGATGCGGCGAGCGCCAGATAGGCGCGACCCGGATGATCGATGGCGACGAAGGCCGCATTGGCGATGATGTTCAGCGATTGCTCGCCGCGATAATCGGGATGGGCGCGCCAGCCGATGTCGGCAAGCAGACAGGCGGCATGGCGCAGGCGCTTGTCGTTTTTGGTCTCGTCAAGATGGGTGGAGGCCATGAAGGCGTCCGTCCACGTGCAGAGATCCTGGCCGTGTTGCGGCGCGCGCGAGCGCAGCACGTTGAGATCGCTCGCCGCCTGGATCAACGGATCGATCTTGCGCTCGGCCCTGCCGAGCCGTTCGAGCAGCAGGCCTTCGCGCAGGCCGAGCGCCGAAACGATGATCTCGTTCGGCCGCGCCTTGCGGATGATTTCTTCCAGCACGATGGCGCCATAGGCAAGCAGAGGCCGGCGTGCCGCGGCGACGCTTTCGATGGCAACGAGCGCTTCCGCGTTGACCCTTTCGACGAGCGCGACGAAATCCTCCGCGTCGCGGCGCGGAATGACATAGCCGTGCATGACGTTGAGCGGATAATTGCGCTGATGCATGTGCAGGCGCGCCAGAGCGCGCCAGGTACCGCCGACCGCATAGAAGGTGCGGCCGTTGAGATAGTCGAGCCCCTTGATGTCGGACAGGGCCTCGCGCACGATCTTGCTCGCCTTCTTCGGCGACCGGCCGGACACGTCCATCAGGGCCAGTCCGCCCAGCGGCAGCGACACGCCCTTGCCGAGCTTGTCGCCGTGCACTTCGTTCAGTTCGAGCGAGCCGCCGCCGAGATCGCCGACGACGCCATCGGGCTCGAAGAAGCCGGACACGACACCCATGGCGGCCAGATAAGATTCTCGCTCACCCGATAAGAGCTCGATCGGCGCGCCGATGGCTTTCGTGGCCGCGGTCAGAAATTCCTTGCCGTTCTTGGCATCGCGTGCGGCCGCCGTCGCCAGCACATGCACATCGTCGACTTCCAGATTGTCGCAGAGCACGCGAAAGCGCGCGAGCGCCGCCAGGGCGCGCTCGACGCCTTCTTCGTTGAGCTTGCCGCTGGTGGCAACACCACGACCGATGCCGCACAGCACCTTGTCGTTGTAGATGGGCGTCAGCGCCCGCGACAAGCCTTCATAGGCGACGAGCCGGACCGAATTGGAGCCGATGTCAACGACTGCGATCGGCTTGAGGGCCTCAAGGCGACCGGGAGCGTTATTGTTTTGTAGAGCCATTCGATCTGCGAGAATCTTTGCGCCTGGACAAGGTTCGCGGACTGGATTCCCGCAGCGACTTTCCACGACCGGACAAGGATGGATTGGTCATGAAATAATTGTGCGCGTTAAAAGGCTCTTCGCCCGCGCGCGGGACTATGCGCTCGCTCGACCCGTCGGGCAAGACCCGGTAGCTCTGTTGGTTGTCGATAAGATTGGCGACCAGGATTTGTTCCAGAACCTGCTGGTGAACCGTCGGATTCGTCATCGGCACCATGACTTCGACGCGACGGTCGAGGTTGCGCGGCATCAGATCGGCCGATGAAATATAGACATGGGCGCCGGGGTGCGGCAGGCCTTTGCCGTTGCCGAATGCATAAATGCGCGCGTGTTCGAGGAAGCGTCCGACGATGGATTTGACGCGGATATTGTCGGATAGGCCGGGCACGCCCGGCCGCAGGCAGCAGATGCCGCGCACGATCAATTCGATCGACACCCCGGCCCTGCTGGCGCGGTAGAATGCGTCAATGATTTCGGGATCGACGAGCGCATTGCATTTAGCCCAGATCGCGGCGGGATTGCCCGCCTTCGCATGGGCGATTTCCTCGTCGATATGTTCGAGCAGTTTCTTCTTCAAGCTGAACGGCGACACCGCCATGCGTTCAAGATCGTCGGGCTCGGCATAGCCGGTGATGAAATTGAAGATGCGGCCGACATCGCGGCCAATTACGGGGTCAGCGGTGAAATAAGAGACGTCCGTATAAATGCGCGCGGTCTGCGGATGATAATTGCCGGTGCCGACATGGCAGTAAGTGGTGAGGCCCGTGCCTTCGCGACGCACCACCATCGACAGCTTGCCATGGGTCTTCAACTCGATGAAGCCGAACACGACCTGCGCGCCGGCACGTTCAAGGTCGCGGGCCCAGCGGATGTTGGCTTCTTCGTCGAAACGCGCCTTCAACTCGACGAGCGCCGTCACGGCCTTGCCCGCTTCCGCGGCTTCGACCAGCGCGCGCACGATGGGACTGTCGGCGGAGGTGCGATAGAGCGTCTGCTTGATGGCGATGACGTTGGGATCGCGCGCCGCCTGCGAAACGAACTGCACCACAACGTCGAACGATTCATAAGGATGATGGACGACGAGATCTTTCTGCTTGATGGCGGCGAAACAATCGCCGCCGTTCTCGCGCACGCGCTCGGGGAAGCGCGCATTATAGGCCGAGAATTTCAGCTCGGGCCGATCGAGCGCCACCACTTCCGAGAGTTCGTTGAGCGCCAGCATGCCGGAATGAACGAAGACTTCGGCGTCGGACACGTCGACTTCGTCGGCGACGAATTGCTGCAGATCGTCGGGCGTCGACGCATCGAATTCGAGGCGGATGACTCTGCCGCGACGCCGGCGCTTCAAGGCGGATTCGAAAAAGCGCACGAGATCTTCGGCTTCTTCTTCAAGTTCGATGTCGCTGTCGCGGATGATGCGGAAACCGCCCTGCCCGATGATCTTGTAGCCGGGAAAGAGGCGAAACGCCTGCGAGGCGATGACACTTTCAAGCGAGACGAGCTTGGTCGCGCTGCCGCCGAAGATCGCCGGGATCCGCACGAAGCGTTCGACTTTGTTGGGCAGACGCACGAGCGCGTTCAACCTGTTGCCTTCGCGCAGACCCAGAAGCTGCAGCGCGACGCTGAAGCCGAGATTGGGGATGAAGGGAAACGGATGCGCGGGGTCGACGGCAAGCGGCGTCAACACCGGAAAGATATGTAGCTGGAAATGATCGGTGAGCCAGTCGGCTTCGGCCTTTTCGAGATCGGCAGGTTCGACGATGCGGATGCCGACGCTGGCCAGTTCGCCGCGCAGTTCGATCCAGCGCGACTGCTGGGCTTCGGTCAATTGCGCGACGCGGCGGCGCAGATTGGTCAATTGCTCGGCCGGCAGCAGGCCATCGTCCGAGGGCGTCAACACGGCCGAGCGCACCTGGCCAAGCAGGCCGGCGACGCGGACCATGAAAAATTCGTCGAGATTGTTGGCCGAGATCGACAGGAAGCGCACCTGCTCAAGCAGCGGATGATTGCGGTTTGAGGCTTCGGCCAGGACCCGGTTGTTGAACTCCAGCCAGGAAATCTCCCGGTTGATGAAACGGTCGCCCGAATGCATCAAAGCATCAAGTTCGGCCGTCATCGGCCCGCTTGGCTCGCCAAAGCTTGACTGCGCCGTCTCCACATTGGTCTGGGGCAGGCTCGCGACTTCGCTCGACACTGGGATGGCCTTCCTAGGTAAATGCGTCTGGGTGCACAGACCAGATGACAATACGATGACAAAATTTAGCCAGCTACGGGTTCATACCGTATTGGTTTCTAACTTGCGCCGCTTTCGATCCGGCGCAGCACTTCGCTGGCCATCGGCCGGGTCACCGGCCGGCCGCGCGCCAGGGCTTCGTGATCGAGAATGGCGACGATAGAACGCGCGGCAGATAGCGAACGTTCAATGCGCATGGCCAGAAACTCGATCACCGACGTATCGACCTGCAATTGACGGTCGAGAAACAGCTTGATCAGCACCGCGCGCACGAGCGCATCGTCGGGTTCGCCGATTTCGACCGATGGCGCCAGACGCAGGCGCGACAGCAAGTCCTTGGTGGCAAGGCCCCAGGAATCGGGCCAGGAGCGCGCCGTCATGGCGATATAAGACCCGGCTTCCTGCGCCAGATTGAGGAAATGGAAGAATTCGGCCTCGGCGCCGGCCACACGGTCGGCATCCTCAACCAGGATCGCGCCGGCCCGGGCGAGCCCGGCGATGTCCGCCTGGGCCAGGGAGGCGGCCGGCAGCACCCGCGCCTGGGCCGATTTGGCCCAGATGGCGCCGAGATGGCTTTTTCCAGCGCCCGTCGGGCCGAGCAGCAGCACCATGCGGCCGGGCCAATTCGGCCAGGCCTCGAACAGGTTCCAGGCGTCCTGATTGGAGGGCGAGACGAGGAAATCCTCGCGGCTGAAGCTCGGCTCCAGCGGCAGGTCCAGCGCCATCTGCCTGTCGCTGCCGCGCGCCATCAGGGTTCAGCGCCCCGATAAAGCGGGCTCTCCCGGTAGCGCTCGATGCCAAAGCGGATCAGCACGCCCATGGCGGCCGCTACCGGAACAGCGACGATGAGGCCGGTAAAGCCGAACAGCGAGCCGAAGGCCAGCAGCGCGAACATAAGCCAGACCGGGTGCAGGCCGACCGATTCACCGACCAGTTTGGGCGTCAGCACATTGCCTTCGAGAAACTGCCCGGTGCCAACGACGACGAGCGACATGATCAGCAGCCAGTAGCTCGGCCAGCCCTGAACGATGGCGACGATGGCGGCGACGACGAGGGCGGTCAGCGAGCCGACATAGGGAATGAAGCTCAGAACGCCGGCGGTGAGGCCGATGAGAAAGCCGAAGTTGAGCCCGATGAGCGTCAGGCCGATGCCGTACCACAGGCCAAGAAACAGGCAGACCAGCGACTGGCCGCGCAGAAAACCGGCGATGGCGGTATCTATCTCCCGGGCCAGACGGTGGACCGTGGCGCGGTGTTCGACCGGAACCAGACTGTTCACCGTTTCGATCATTCGCGCCCAGTCGACCAGCAGATAGAAGGCCACGACCGGAGTCACCACGATGAGCGAGGCGATCGTGATCAGCGCCGTGCCGCCGGACCAGATCGACGCCAGGACCGCCGTCAGCCATTGCGCGCCCTTGCCGACGATATTTCCCACGGAACCTGAAAGATCGGGCGTATTGCCTTGTCCAAGCCCGAGTTTTTCCAAAAGACTGACGCCGAATTTTTCGGCCAGATAGCTGCCCAGCTCATTGGCCAGAGTTTGCAACCGGGAAATGTAGCCCGGTACGTTGTCGGCGAAATTCGAGAATTGATGGGCGAGCAAAGGTACGATGGCGACGAGCACCACCACGAAAACGAAAAGGCAGACCCCCAGAATGACGAGGCTGGCGACCAGGCGGTTGGCGCCCATCCGCTCCAACCGGTTGGCGAGCGGATTGAGCAGATAGGCCAGCACCATGCCGGCGACGAACGGCATGAGGACGCTGCTGAACAGCCACAGCGCAGCCGCCAGCAGCAGCAAAGCCGCGAACCAGAATCCCAGTTGCCGTTCAAGCCGCATGGCGGTCGAAATCCTGTCGCGGTCAGTTTTCCATATGCCGCAGCCATTGACTGACATAGGCGGCCGCAGATGCAAGGGTAAAGGCCGCCACCAGCCAGATCGCGATCTCAAACCACAGCCCCAGGTGGATATCGAAGGCTTTCGCCGCCAGAACGGCGCAGGCGAAGGCGATCTGCAGGGTCGTGTTGATCTTCGAAATCAGCAGCGGCTTGATGGGAAACGGCCGGTCGAGGAGAATCGCCACCACGACGCCGGCGATGATCATGACATCGCGCGAGACAACAAGAATGGCGATGAGCGCCGGCAGGACCCCGGCGATGGCGAGCGCGATGTAGATGGAGACAAGCAGCGCCTTGTCCGCCAGCGGATCGAGCCAGGCGCCGAGTTCCGAGCGCAAATCCAGCTTTTTGGCGAGCCAGCCATCGACGGCGTCGGAAATACCGGCGATCATAAACACGCCGAAAGCCAGCCCCCATTTGGGCTGAACGATCAGGGCAATGACGACAGGAACAAGCGCCAGACGCGCAAGCGTGATCAGGTTTGGCAGATTCGCCAGCAGGGTTTGGACGCTCATTTGACTGCAGATTAGCATGCCCGCAGTCTCAAGCGACAGATCAACCTGTGGAAAGACGTTTCAAGCGCATTTTCAAGCGAAGTGGACACCGGTTCGCGTGAAGAAAATGCGCTTTTAGATAAACTAGACGCGTCTTTCCGATCCTCTGGATCGGAAAACGCTATGTCGGGATGAACGATAGCATGGCCGCAGGTATCGCCGAGCGCCCGAAAGCGGCGATGCTGGTCTATCCGGGCATGATCCTGCTCGATCTCAACGGTCCGCAGACGGTGCTTTCCCTGGCCATGTTCGACATCCTCCTGGTTTGGAAGGATTTGACTCCGGTGAAAACCGATGTCGGCATTTTTGTGCAGCCGACCCATACATTCGCCACCTGCCCGGCCAAGGTCGATGTGCTGTTCGTGCCCGGCGGGCTGGGTGGGACGACTGCGTGCCTAAGCGATTCTGAAATCACAACTTTTCTGAAAAAACAGGGGGATGCAGCGGGTTTCGTAACCAGTGTCTGCACTGGCTCGCTGCTGTTGGGAGCGGCCGGACTGCTGCAAGGCTACCGCGCCACCTCGCACTGGTACGTGCGCGACCTGCTGCCGATGCTGGGGGCGATCACGACCCCGGGCCGGGTCGTCGAGGACCGCAACCGCATCACCGCCGGCGGCGTCACGGCAGGGATGGACTTCGGCCTGACGCTGGTTGCCCGCATGCTTGGTGAAGAGCGCGCCCGCGCCATCCAATTGCTGCTGGAATACGATCCACAATCGCCCTTCGACGCCGGATCGCCGGAAGGCGCCGGGCCGGAGCTCACCGCCGAAATCCTGCGGCGGCGGGCGCCTGCCATCGATCCGGCGCGGATTGCGGTTCAGGCAGCGGGCAAACGGCTGGGCGTCGCTTCCTGATTCTATTTGGGCATGATCTGATCCGAAAACCGCGGCACACTTTTCAGGATCATGCCTACTGCGTCCCTTCAAGGCCAAGCTTCTGCACCAGGGTGCCCCATTTCTCGCGTTCGGAGCGAATATAGGCGCGCATGCCGTTCTCGTCGGGCGTGTCGAACGGGATCAGGCCAAGGTCGGAAATGCGCTTTTTCATCTCCGGATCGGCCATGATCGTCTTCATCTCGCCGTGCAGCCGCTCGACGATGTCCCTGGGCGTGCCCGCTGGGGCGAGCAGCATGTGCCAGGACACCGCCTCGAAGCCTTTTGAATTGGCGGCTTGCTCGAAGGTCGGCACGTCGGCAATGACGTCGAGCCGCTGCGCTGACGACACGGCCAGCGCGCGAAGCTTGCCATCCTTCACCAGCGGCACTGACGCGCCCGCCTCGGCAAAGCCGAGATTGATATGTCCTGACGCAATATCCATGATCGATTGCGGCGTATTGCGATAGGGCACGTGGGTGATGGCGAGCCCGAAGAGCTGTTTCATATATTCCATCGCCAGATGCTGCGACGTGCCGGCGCCCGGCGAAGAATAGCTCAGCGCCGCAGGCTGCGCCTTCACATAGGCGATGAGCTCCGGCACCGATTTCACCGGCAGCGCCGGATCGACGACGAGGACGAAAGGCGATTTCGCGTAGAGCGAGAGCGGGATGAAATCCTTCTCCGGATCGTAATGCATCTGCTTGAAGAGATAGGGATTGACGGCCATGGGCGTGGCGGTGGTGACGCCGAGCGTATAGCCGTCGGGCGCAGCCGAGGCGACCGCCTGGGCCGCCAGCATCAGCGAGGCGCCCGGCCGGTTGTCGATGATGACGGGCTTGCCGAGATTTTGCTGCAGCTTGTCGGCATAGATGCGCACGATCGTGTCCATCCCCGAGCCTGCTGCCAGCGGCAGGACGATTGTGATGTTTTTCGACGGGTAAGATTGGGCGCTGGAAACAGAAGTGGCAGCCAGGCTGGCCGCCGCGGACAAAGCACACGCCAAGGCCGTCATCGAGCCAAATGCTGGAAATGCCCTCATGTTTCCCTCCCCGGAACGATGAAGCTTATGGCGACTGTAGCTTTGGCAAAAAAGAAAGCAAACGCATCACCTTCGGCGGCGTAACTGTGGGCGGACGGCAAGCAAGCCTACCTCTGGCCTTGCCTCGGGGGGTTGCGGGCGTTAACCCGGCGTCATAAGGACGCCAGATGACCCAGCCCCCCAAGACCGGCCAGACCGACGGCCTGACTTATGCCCAGGCGGGCGTCGACATCGACGCCGGCAATTCCATGGTCGACAAGATCAAGCCGCTGGTGCGCTCGACGCGCCGGCGCGGCTCGGACGCAGAAATCGGCGGGTTCGGCGGCCTGTTCGACCTCAAGGCGGCCGGCTTCACCGATCCGATCCTGGTCGCCGCCAATGACGGCGTCGGCACCAAGGTCAAGATCGCCATCGAAAGCGGCATCCACGATACGGTCGGCATCGATCTCGTCGCCATGTGCGTCAACGATCTCATCGTCCAAGGCGCCGAACCGCTGTTCTTCCTCGACTATTACGCCACCGGCAAGCTCGACCCCGAAGCCGGCGCCGCCGTGGTGAAAGGCATTGCTGAAGGCTGCCTGCTCGCAGGCTGCGCGCTGATCGGCGGCGAGACCGCCGAAATGCCGGGGCTCTACGCCAAGGGCGATTATGACCTCGCCGGCTTTTCGGTCGGCGCGGCGGAACGCGGCAATCTGCTGCCGAAGGCAGGACTGGCGCCGGGCGACGTGCTGCTCGGCCTGCCCTCATCCGGCGTGCATTCCAACGGCTTCTCGTTGGTGCGCCGCATCGTCGAACGCGCCGGCCTGAAATGGAGCGACGACGCACCGTTCCAGCCCGGCACGAAGCTGGCGCCGGCGCTGCTGACGCCGACGCGCATCTACGTGAAATCCCTGCTCGCCGCGCTGAAGGCGACGCAAGGCATCAAGGCGCTGGCGCATATCACCGGCGGCGGCTTCCCCGACAATATCCCCCGCGTCCTGCCGGACGGGCTCGGCGTGCGGCTCGATCTCAACGCCATTCCGGTGCTGCCGGTGTTCAAATGGCTGGCAGCGGCAGGCGGCGTCGCTGAAGCGGAAATGTTGCGCACGTTCAATTGCGGTGTCGGCATGATCTGCTTTGCCGGACGCGAAGAGGTTGCCGAGGTTGAAGCGGCGCTACGCGAAGCGGGCGAAGCCAGCGTGCGCATCGGCGAGGTCGTCGCGCATACGGGCGGCGAGCGCGTGACCACAACCGGGCGGCTGGCGCTATGACCCTGCGCCGGCGCACGGCGATCTTCATTTCGGGCCGCGGTTCCAACATGGACGCGCTGATCGACGCCGCGCGCGCGCCGGAGTTTCCCGCCGAAATCGCGCTCGTCGCATCGAACCGTCCCGATGCCGCGGGCCTCGCCGCAGCGAAAGCGCGCGGCATTGCAACAGCAGCAGTCGATCACAAGATCTATGCGGGGCGCGACGCCTTCGAGGCCTCGCTGCAGCAAATCCTCGACATTCACCACATCGATTTCATCTGCCTCGCCGGTTTCATGCGGCTGCTGACGCCGACGTTCACGCAGCGCTGGGTGGGCCGGATGATCAATATCCACCCGGCCCTTCTGCCCTCCTACAAAGGGTTGCACACGCATGAACGGGCGCTCGCCGACGGCGTGAAAATCCACGGCTGCACGGTGCATTACGTCGTGCCGGAAATGGATTCGGGACCGATCATCGCCCAGGCAGCAGTGCCGGTGCTCGACGACGACACGCCCGCGACACTCGGCGCGCGCGTGCTGGAGCAGGAACACATCATATATCCCCGCGCCCTGGCGCTGGCCGCCAGTGGGCGGGCACGGATCGAGGGTAATCGTGTGATTGGGGCTTAGGGGGCAGTCGGCAGTCGGGATTAGGCAGTCGGGTAAGGAATAACTACTGCCTACTGCCTACTGCCTACTGCCTACTGCCTACTGCCTACTGCCATCCCTTCACATCTGCTTCCCGTGGCCGCTCAATTCCTTCCAGCGTTTCAGAAGCTCGGCGCGACGCGCCGGATATTTCTGGCCGACATCGAAGGCGCTGATGCGATCCGTACGGAACGAGCGGAAATCCTCTCGCCATTCGCACCAGGCCAGTACGACCCGGACGGAATCGAAATAGGCGAGCGCGAAAGGCCAGATCGTGCGGCGGGTGCGCGCGCCCACAGCATCGGCATAATCGATGGTCAGGCGCTGGCTTTTGCGGATCGCTTCGCGCACCGGCGCGACATCGATGTTCTCGACGACGATGCGCGACTCCATCGCCGGCACGAACAGCGAGGACTCCATCAGCACCGGCTTGAGCGCGTCCGGCAGAATGGTCGCGATCTTGGCTTCGACGTCGTCTGCCGCGCGCGCCAGCGAGCGGTCGGCGCGAGCGCGCAACCAGCGCAGCCCGACCAGGATGGCTTCGACCTCGTCGGCCGTGAACATCACCGGCGGCAGGTCGTAGCCCGGCTCAAGCACATAGCCCATGCCCGCCTCGCCACGGATCGGCACGCGGTTCGACAGCAGCGCCGCGATGTCGCGATAGACGGTGCGCAGCGAGACCTCCAGTTCGACAGCCATGGCTTCGGCTGTGACGGGCCGGCGGTGGCGGCGGAGAATCTGGACGATCTGGAGAAGTCTTGTTGAACGGGCCATGGAGCCATCATGCATCCGGGTGCTGACAGAAACTGTCAGGAGAATGGCAGTAGATGATTTTCGTTCATAGCGTTTTCCGATCCACTTGGATCGGAAAGACGCGTCTGGCTTCTAAAGGCATTTTCTTCACGCGAACCGGCATCCACTTCGCTCGAAAATGCCTTCCAATGCAAATTATCGAGGCAAACATGATCAAGCTGCACGTTTTCGGCCCCGGTTTTGGGCTTCCCGACCCGAGCCCCTTCGCCATGAAGGGTCACATGCTGCTGAAAATCGCCGGGCTCGCCTATGAGCCGGTGCGCGGCGACCCGCGCAAGGCGCCAAAGGGCAAATTTCCCGTGCTTGAGGACGACGGCGAGATCGTGCCGGATTCAACCTTCATCCGCCTGCATATCGAGCGCAAATATGGTTTCGATTACGACGCCGGCCTGACCCGCGAACAGAGCTGCGTGGCCTGGTCGGTCGAGAAAATGCTGGAAGATCATCTTTACTGGTCCGTCGTGCGCGACCGCTGGCTGGTGCAGGACAATTTCGATCGCGGCCCGGCGCATTTCTTCGATGCGGCGCCTGCCCTGCTGCGCCCGCTGATCCGCCGCAAGGTGCAGAACATCGTCCGTCGCAACATGCATGGACAAGGCATGGGCCGCCATTCGCTCGAAGAAATGGCGGTGCTGACGCAGCATAGCGTCGCAGCGCTTGCCGGCATCCTCGGCGACAAGCCTTACCTGATGGGCGACCAGCCCTGCGGCGCCGATGCAACAGCTTTTGGCTTCGTCAACGCCGCACAGTGCAAGCTGTTCAATTCGGCAGCGCGCGGGGCCGTCGAACAACACCCCAATCTCATCGCCTATAATGCGCGCATGCTGCAGCATTATTTTCCGGACGCTTAATGAACGCCGGTAATCGTCTTTGCTTCGGCGATGACATCTGGTCCGAAAGAATATAGCTGGGCAATGTAGGCCGTCGCTTCATCGCCGGTCATTGGTCCGATCATTGTCAGATTGGCGCTGGTTGCGGCGGCCGTGAACTCCGGATCTTTGAGTGTCGTAGAAAAGGCGTTGCGCAAGAGCGCCAGCCGATCCTTGGGGATATCCTTAGAAGCCATATACGGCCTGCCGATGATATTGGGCGACAGCAAAAGCTTGATAAGACTCCTGTCCTGCTGCGTCTTGGCAAGATCCATGATGTAGGGAAGATCGGCCGGCATGCCGGGCATGATCGGCAACGTGGAGCGATAGATCATATTGATCTTGTTGTTTTGAATCCAATCCGGTGGAACGCTTGTGTAGGACGCGCAATCGCCATCCAACTCGCCACGCGCCACCGCAAGAGCTTTGTCGGCGCTCCCCGGATATCCCAGAATCGTTTTCAGCTTAACGCCGAGAATGATCCGCATGATGCCCTGGTCGATATAGCCCGCAGACCCAACGCCGGTTTCGCCGAAGGAAAGATTGGGCTGCTGCTGCAACTGCGCGAAGGTTTTCACCCCCGTTTCCGCCCGCAGGTAGCACATGCGAATTTCCTGGCCGATGCTGCCGATCCAGGAATAATCTGTCAGCTTGATGCGAAAATTGGCGGGGTCGACCTGAGATTGAATCACCAGGCCTGCATTGAAGGCGACCATGACAGTCCCGTCCTTCGGCGCGGTTTCAAGATATTGCACCGACTTCAGGCTTGAAGCGCCAGGCATGTTCTCGACGACGATATTGGGGCTGCCCGGAATATGGGCGCCTATGAAGCGCGCCAACAGGCGCGCGTTCGCATCGTAGCCACCGCCGGGGCTAAAGCCTACGATCAAACGAATGGTCTTGTTTTTATAGAAGGTGGAATCGCTCTGCGCATGCGCCGCAGCCGCATATGTCGCCAGAAGAATGCCCATAACGAGTTTGGCGGCCGTTCTCTGAAGCATCGTTTCCACCCTTCCTTTGCACGTCATCTTTTCATCGTATCAGGGCGAAGTTGCGCCCACGGCGAGTGGTCAGCGCGACTTGTCGGCCGTCTTGCCCAAGGTGATTTCCGGCCGGCGGAAACCCATCGCGACCCAGGCGGCGACGAGCCTCAACATTCCCTTGCCGGAGTGGGTCTCATAATTCGGCAGGTCGTCAGCAAGCACGACTCCCTCCTGGCGGTCTCGCGTCATGATCCGCATTTCAATGGGCGGTGCGCCTGCGGGAAAACGGTTGCGGTACAACGTCAGCCAATGTCCCTTGGTGAAATCGGCAAACATCGCTGAGTTGCAGCAAGTGGCAAGGACACGCCGTGTCGGAGATTCAGGCTTGAGCCGATGCTCTTCCAAATATTCCTGCCCCGCTACGCATCGAATGCGATCCTTTCGGTACAGGAGGTAGTCCGCTCCACCGGTCGCATTGAGGACGGGCGGCGCGGAAGGCAGGTGCTCGAAGCCACGTCCCGCCTCCCGGCAGCTCGTGCAATAGCACGCGGCCGCCATGATCGGCCGGCCGGTTGTTTCCAGTTTCACCTTGCCGCATCGGCATGTCTCGGAGAGGTTTTCTTGCTGGGTCTCGTTCATTGTCACAGCGCCCGCTTCAGCCACACCCTGTTGTCGTGAAACGCCGCGCCGCCGTATGGCGCCGGCGCATCGGCGCCGGTCAGCGTGTTGATGCCTTTGCCGTCCTCGAAGGCATGGTTCGGCCAGATGCCTTCTGAGATCAGCACGCCGCGCTGGACGCCGATAAAATATTTCGCATGCAGGCGCACTTCGCCGCGCGCGTTGCCGAGGACCACCTTGTCGCCATCGGCGATGTTCAGGCGCGCTGCATCCTGCGGATGCACCATGACGGTCGGCCTGACCTCGCGCATCAATGACGACGGCGTTTCGTTGAAGGTCGAGTTGAGGAAAGATCGCGACGGGCTTGTCGCCAGTTTGAACGGATGGTCTTCGTCGGGGTTCTCGTTGACGGCCCAATGATCGGGCAGATTGGGCATGTCGCGCCACGGGCCTGAAAGCTCGCCGCCGAAGGGAACGTGCTGCCAGTCGACCTTGAAATGATATTTGCGGTCGGGCCAATGGAAACCCTTGATGAAATGCGCGGTATCGAAATCCGGCTGCACCTCGAGCCAGTTGATCTTTTCCAGGTCTTCGATCGAGCCCCATCCGGATGTGCGCAGGCCGGCATCGATATGCTGACGCGGCGTCATGTGGAAGCCCGGATGTTCAGCGCCGACACGCGCAGCGATGGCGCAGATCACGTCATGGTTGTTGCGGCATTCGCCTGGAGGCTCGACGAGCTTCTTCGCCAGTTCGATATATTGATGACCGCCGCCGCTGTAGATGTCGTCGTGTTCGAGGAACATGGTCGCCGGCAGAACAATATCCGCCATCGCCGCCGTCTCGGTCATGAATTGCTCATGCACCACCAGGAACAGATCCTCACGCGCAAAGCCCTGCTTCACGCGCGTCTGATCGGGCGCCACCGAAACCGGATTGGTGTTCTGGATCAGCATCGCCTTCACCGGCGGGCCGCCCTGCAGCGCATCCGCATCACCGCACAGCACGGCGCCGACTCTCGATTGATCAAGCCAGCGCGTCGAGGGGTCCATCACATCCGCGCCGGTGACCAGCGGCATGTTCCATTTAAAAATGCCTGCGTTGTTGTGAAACGCGCCGCCGCCTTCATATTGCCAGCAGCCTGTGACGGCAGCGATGCTCGCCGCGGCATGCATGTTGACTGAGCCGTTGCGCTGGCGCGAGAAACCGTAGCCGAGACGGAAGTATGTGCGCTTGGTTGTGCCGACAAGTCTGGCGAAGGCTTCGATCTCTTCGACACTGAGGCCGGTGATCTCCGACGCCCATTGCGGACCGCGGGTTTGCAGATGAGCTTCGAGCTCGCCCGGGACGTCGGTGTATTTTTCCAGATAGGCGCGATCCGCGAGACCATCGCGGAACAGCACGTGCATGACCGCGCAGGCAAGCGCGCCATCGCTGCCGGGCCGCAGGCACAGCGCCATGTCGGCTTGTTTCATCGTGTCATTGTTATAGATGTCGATGGCGACGATCTTGGCGCCGTGCTCCTTGCGGGCGCGCAGGGCGTGGGTCATCACATTGACCTGTGTCGCCACGGCATTGGTGCCCCAGATGACGACGCAATCGGACTGCGCCATCTCGCGCGGATCGGGGCCGGCCATATAGCCCGTGCCGGCGACAAAGCCAGGCCAGGCGAGATTGATGCAGATCGTGCCGTTGTGGCGCGAATATTTCTTGGCATGGGCGAGGCGGTTGATGCCGTCCTTCATCACCTTGCCCATGGTGCCGGCATAATAGTTGAGCCAGATGCTCTGCGCGCCATGCTCGCGTTCGGCGGCATTGAAGCGCGCGCCGATTTCATCAAGCGCCTCGTCCCAGGAGATGCGGGCAAACTGGCCGGAGCCTTTCGCGCCGGTGCGCTTCAGCGGATGCAGCAGACGATCGGGATGATGAATGCGCTCGGCATAGCGCGCCACCTTGGCGCAGATGACGCCGTCCGTATAGGACTGGTCCTTGGCGCCGTGGATGCGGCCAATGCGGTTGCCGTCGATGACTTCTACATCGAGCGCACAGGCAGATGGACAGTCGTGCGGGCACACCGACGGGCGGCGTTCGATTTTGGCGGGCGCATTCATGCCGCCACATTAGCGATAAGTGGCCGGTGAGGCCACGCAGCACATAAAAAAAGCGCGCGATTCGCATCGCGCGCCTCAGGACTATTCAGCCCTATGAATTCAGCCGACGATTTCGTTGCCGGCGAAGAACTGGGCGATTTCCTGCGCTGCGGTTTCGGCAGCGTCCGAGCCATGGGCCGAGTTTTCGCCAACCGAGAGCGCGAATTCCTTGCGGATCGTGCCCGGGGCGGCGTTCGCCGGGTTGGTGGCGCCCATGACATCGCGATATTTGGCGATGGCGTTCTCGCCTTCCAGCACCTGGACGACGACCGGCGCGGAGGTCATGAATTCGACCAGTTCGCCGAAGAACGGACGTTCCTTGTGGACGCCGTAGAAGGTCTCGGCCTGGCCGCGGGTCATCTGGATGCGCTTTTGCGCGACGATGCGCAGCCCGGCCTTCTCAATGAGGGCATTGATCGCTCCCGTCAGGTTGCGGCGCGTCGCGTCGGGCTTGAGGATCGAGAACGTTCTTTCGAGGGCCATGAAAACCGGTTTCCTTGGATTGGCGCAAATTGATCTTGGAGCCGGGCTTATAGCCGCACCTTCGATAGCGTTCAAGGATGCGCCGGCAATCACGTCTCACAAAGATAGCCGCGAAATATCGCCGTTATTTGCGTCAGCTATGGAGCGGACGATTGCCTTGGGCGCGGCATGAACGTTGCCTTGAATATCGGTTCCGGCGACATTTAGTCCATTGATTTAAACAATAGAACTACCTAGATACATCGTCCAGATCAATCAACGGGACAGGCATGAACCTTCGCGATCTTCAGTATATCCTCGCCCTAGCAGAGCATTCTCATTTTGGTAACGCAGCCGCCGCCTGCAATGTCAGCCAGCCGACACTGAGCGGCCAGGTGGCCAAGCTCGAGCAGGAGCTTGGCGTCGAAATCTTCCATCGGGTCGGACGTTCGATCCGCCCGACCGAGGCCGGCGAACAGATTCTCGAACATGCCCGCCGCGCGGTCTCGGCCTCGAACGATATCGTCGACACGGCGCGCGCCAACCGCGATCCGCTGTCGGGCCGGCTGCGGCTCGGCGTCGTTCCGACGCTCGGTCCCTACCTGATGCCGTTCGTGTTGCCGGTGGTCGCCGACAAGCTGCCGAACGCGCCGCTCGTCATCGTCGAAGACATGACCGACAATCTGGTGCCGCTGGTAGCGGAAGGAAAACTCGACGCCGCCATTATAGCAACGACGCCGGAGCCGGCTGAACTGACGTCGATGGAATTGTTCGACGAGCCGTTCTGGGTGGCGACGCCGGCCAATCATCCCCTGCTCTCGCTCAAAACCCTGCGGTCGCAGGATATCGATCCGAAGTCGCTGCTGCTGCTCGCCGACGGCCATTGCCTGCGCGATCAGGTGATCGACCTGTGCGGCCATCCGCAGGTTGGCTCCGCCAGCAAGGCCGACACACGGGCAACCTCGCTGGAAATGCTGTTGCACCTGACGGCGGCGGGCCATGGCGTGACCCTGCTGCCGCAACTGGCGGTCGACAGCGGACGCGCCGCCAATATTCAGATCGCTATCCGGCCGCTCGCCGACGAGGCAGGCCGGCGCGTGCGGCTGGTCTATCGTCGCAACAGCCCGCGCCTGAAGGCGCTGGTCGAGCTGGCGCGGCTGATCCGCGCGTGCCTGCCCGACTCGGTTCGCAAACTGCAGAAATAAATTGATCGGCGCTTCCTATCGCTTCGATAGAAGCGCCCGATATTGCACTGCGACAAGACGTCCACATTCCGCGCGTGAGAGCGGAAACACCTCTGGATTCATTGACTTTGAAACTGGAATAATTCCAAAAGTGGGGGCAATTCGGATGCTCCTCGCGGAACCCGCATCCGGAGATTCAGCAACCATTCCCACGGAGGCGAAACAGTGGCTCTCAAGGGCAGCAAGACCGAAAATAATCTCAAGGAAGCATTTGCCGGCGAATCGCAGGCGAACCGCCGTTA
>JAQGJO010000106.1 GCA_028290595.1 Hyphomicrobiales bacterium
TCGGCGCGATCAAAATTCCCGATCATCTCAGCTTCGAGGAAGCGGCCACCTTGCCCTGCGCCGCTCTGACCGCGTGGAACGCCATCGTCGCGACCGGCCAAATCAAGGCCGGAGAGACCATCGCCATTCTCGGCACCGGTGGTGTCGCCTGCTTCGGTCTGCAGTTCGCCAAGATGCACGGCGCCTATGTGTTTCATACCTCCAGCAGCGACGAGAAACTGGCGCGTGCCAAATCGATGGGCGCCGATGTGGCAGTGAACTACCGGACCACGCCGGACTGGGATCAGGAAATCCTCAGGCAGACAGACGGCGCTGGTGTCGACCATATCCTGGAAGTCGGCGGCGCGGGCACACTGGAGAGATCGATGAATGCCGTGCGCCAGGGCGGCTCGATTTACGTCATCGGCGCGCTCGCCGGACCAGGCTCGATTAATCCGCGCATGATCAATCGCAAATCGATCCGCTTACAGGGCATCCACGTCGGCTCCCGCGATATGTTCGCCGACATGAACCGCGCCATCGCCCTGCATAAGCTCAAGCCCGCAATTGACCAGGTGTTCGGCTTCGATGACGCCAAAGCTGCCTACATGCGCCAGCAAAGCGGCCAGCACTTCGGCAAGATCGTCATTGCTGTCTAGCTTTAAGACAGTAGGCGCATGATCCAGAGCGAGATCTCTGGTACATAGGTTACCAATAACAGCGCAAACACCGCGATCGTCACAAACGGTATCAGCCCGGTGTAGAGCACCGCCGACGGTGTCTTGAAAAGCGCCTGGGTAACGAAGATGTTGAGCCCGAACGGCGGGTGGAATGTGCCGATCGTCAGGTTCATCACCACGATAACACCAAAGTGAATCGGATCGATGCCGAGCGACACCGCGACCGGCGCCAGCAGCGGCGTCAGCATGATCAGCGCCGAGGCCGGATCGAGGAAGCAGCCGACGAAGAGCAGGAACGCGTTGATGACGAGCAGGATCACCCAGCGCTCTGAGTGCATGCTGGTGATCAGCGATACGGTATCCTGCGCAATACCACTGATGGTGAGCAGCCAGGCGTAGAGGCCTGCGACCGCGACGATGATAAAGATGAGCCCAGTCAGATACATCGCCCGCGCGCCGGTCTCGAAAATCTCGTACAGCGTGGTCTCGCGATAGATGAAATAGCTGACGAAGATCGCATAGACACTGGCGACGCCCGCCGCTTCTGTCGGCGAGAACACGCCGGAGTAAATGCCACCGAAGATGATCCCGATGGCGCCGAGCGCCCAAATGCCGTCGCGCGTCGCCTGGAGAAATCCGATGAACGAGAATTTCCCCGTCTCGGTGATGCCGACGCTGATGGAATGATAATAGATATAGACGGCAAACATCCCACTCAGCAGCAGGCCCGGTCCAATACCGGCGGCGAACAACTGCACGACCGACGTATCGGAGGCGATGCCGTAGATGATCATGGCAATCGACGGCGGGATAAGGTTGTCGAGCGCGCCTTCCGCGGTGATCAGGGCCGAGGCGAATTTTTCGCTGTAGCCAGCCTTGCGCATGCGCGGATATGTCAATGTGCCGATTGCCGCCGTGGCCGCCGTCGTCACGCCTGAAATGGCGCCGAACAACGCAGCAAAACCCAACGAGGTCATCGGGATATGCGCGCGGAAGCCGCCGATCAACGACTCGACCCACTTCAGCAGCCGCACCGAAATGCCGCCGCGCGACATCAGATCGCCGGCGAACACGAAGAACGGCACCGCCAATAGCGGAAACTTGTTCAGACTGTTGAAGACGATCTGCGGCACCACCGTCATCGGTACTTCGAAGAAGCACAACAGGATGATCAGCGAGGTGACCAGAAGCAGCAAGAAAATCGGAAAGCCCAGCAGCAGCAGAACGAAGGGTAGTATCCCCATAACCCAGTACATGGCTTTTCGCTCCGCCCTAGTCGAACTTTCCGGTCAGATACGACCGGAAACGAACGATTGCCGCCAAGGCCATGAAGCTGAAACCGAACAACAGCGCCGAAATCGGAATCCACAACGGGATGTCCGTCGCCGCGGTGACGCCGTGGTTGCGATAATGGAGCATGACGATCTTTGCCGACTGGAACGCCGCGAAAGATGTGCAGGCGATCAGCGACACAAGAATTGCCGAGTTGACCGCGAGCTTCCAGTGCCGGTTCATGCCGGAATAAATGAGGTCCATGTTGAGATGGGCGCCGCGATAGGTGACCGTGCCCGCCACCAGAAACACGGTCCAGATCACGATGAAGACGAGAATCTCTTCCGCCCAGAACACCGGCGAAGCGAAGACGTAGCGAGCAACGACGTTGAAGATATTGATGGCGACGCCGGCAAAAAACAAAGCACCCGCGATCACATGCGGGATCTTGACGAATATCAGTTCTTCGACATTTCTTTGCTGCGACGGAGCTTTGTCGTCCGGCATGCTCAACACCTCAGAATTCCGTGCCGCCCCCGGCGCAGTCGATCCTAAAAAGCCGGCGCGCTCAACCGGTGCCGAGCGAGCCGCCAGTTTACAGTTGCAAGCACAGTAATTTTCTCAGTACTTGGCGGACGTCGCCTGGAGCTTGTCGTAGAACGCTTTCAAGGCCGGGTCGCTTTTGGTGACTTCGGCACCAATCGGCTTCAGGCGTTTCTCAAGTTCGGCCTGGTCGGCTGCGGGCAACGTTATGATCTCGCCGCCTTTCTCGATCCACTTGCCGCGCAACTCGGCTACTTCGTCGACCGCCGTCTGGCGCGCCCACGGCTGTAGCTTGCGGGCCTCGTCGACCACGATCTTGCGCAGGTCCGGCGGCAGTTTGTCGAGCCAGGCTTTGCTCAAGGCGCCGTACGAAATGAGCAGCGTGTCGTGTGTTTCAGTGAGCGTCTTGCCGACATTCTGCAGGTTGAAGTTGGTGTAGATCGAAATCCCGCTCATGGTGCCGTCGATCACGCCATTCTGCAGCGAGGTAATCATCTCCGGCAGGCCCATCGGCACGGCGGTGGCGCCGAGCGCCGCCATGCGGGCGCGTTCCGCCGGCGTGGCGTTGACGCGGAGCTTCAGCCCTTTGAAGTCGGCCAGCGTGCGCAGCGGCTTCTTGGCGCCGAAGTAAAGCGATTCAGCCGCGACGGCGAGATTGACGCCGACAAGGCCCTTCGACTCAGCCAAGTCGAGGATGTAGGCGTTCAACTCAGGATCGGCGAGCGTCTTATTGGCGTGCGCAGTGTCGCGAAACAGGAACGGAATGCTGAAGGTGCCGTAGCGCGCGTCGACGCCGGAGAAAAAGTCGGCCGGATTTTCGTAGCCCTCGATGGTGCCGAGCTGCACGCCTTCGAGCAACGCCGCCGGATTGCCGAGCTGACCG
Source organism: Hyphomicrobiales bacterium (assembly GCA_028290595.1). Next base: position 3,358 of record JAQGJO010000106.1, read on the forward strand.
CCGGGAAACACCTTGACCTCGACCCGGCCATTGGTCGCCTTCGGCAGGACTTCCGCCAGCTTGTGGCCGAATTTCTCCTGCATGTCGCCGCGCGTAACCACGCCCCATTTCAGGGTGAAATCGGCGGCGTTTGCGGACGCCACGGAGACAGCGGCGGCGATCGCCGACAGCAAACCGAGCGTCGCAAGACGGAGTTGGATTGTCATGATGTCCCTCCCAGGACCCGCGGCCATTTTTTGTTTGTGGTGCCGCGTGAATTGATGTTTAGCGTTGACGCAAAGAGACTATCTGAGCACAGATCGCTGTCAATTATCGTGCGATAAACAAACGCAATGCACTGCATGAAGCACGACCATGTCTTGAATGAAATGGGAGCATGTCATGAAGATCGGGATCGTCGGACTGGGCCGCATGGGCGCGGCAATGTCGCAGCGGCTGCGTGAAAACGGCTTTGAGGTCGTTGCCTGGGATCAAAATGCAGATGCGATGAAAGCGGCTGCGGATAGCGGCTTGCACGTTGCTGCCAATGCCCGCACCGTTGCCGCGGCCTCAGACATTGTCATCTCGATCATCACCGAGGACAACGGCATTCGGCGCGTCTTTACCGGCCCGCAAGGCTTTCTTGACGGCGACGTCGCTGGAAAGCTGTTTATCGAGATGAGCACATTGCAGCCGATGACCGGCCGTGAACTCGTGCCGCTCGTCGAAGCCAAAGGCGCGCGCCTCATAGAAGCCCCCGTGCTCGGTACAATCCCACAGGTGCGCGACGGAAAATTATTCGCACTGGTCGGCGGCCGAGCCGAGGATATCGATCGCGCTCGTCCGGTTCTCGAGAAACTGACGCGCCGCATCGATCACATGGGACCGAACGGCGCGGGCTACGCGATGAAGCTCGCGGTCAATCTCGGCCTCGGTTCTTACATCCAGGCGCTATCGGAATCGCTCGCCCTCGGCACGCAGCAAGGCCTGACGATAGATCAGATGATGGACGTGTTGCTGGAGGCGCCCTACGCGAGCAACTGGATGCGCAGCAAGGTCGGCGTGATCAAGGGTGAGATACCGGAGGTGACGCTCGATATCCGCACTTTGCGCAAAGACATCATGTCAGCGGTTGCGACCGGCGCGCTCACCGGCGTGCCGATGCCGCTCTCCGCCGGTACGCTGGCGTCGCTATCCTCTGCAGTCGCCAATGGCGCGGGCAGTGGCGATCTTGCCGAATTGCCCAAGTTTCTGCGCGACTCGATGGTTCAGCACTTTAAATAAGCTGAACTGCCCTTCCCGTTCATCTCTCACCCTACGCAGAGGCAGACCTAGTTGATCTGATTTTTCCGTTCGGTGTTATTTCGCCCGCTGAGGAGCGTGAACGCCCGACGACATCGCGAAGGACTTGTGACGGTCGAGCTTCCGCGCAACGTCCAGACACGCAAGTTAAAGACGGGCCGGCACCGCCTTTTGTTTTTGCGTGCCGCCACCCGCGCAAGCAGGCCGAGGCCCTGATCCAGGCAGCAGCGAACGAAGCGGGGACAGGCGTTTCAAATGGGGCGGCGGAAAGCGTTCCAAACGAAAACCAACGAAGGCCAAAAAGCTTTGCAAACAAAGACCTAAATGTTGGCTGGGGCGCCAGGATTCGAACCTGGGGATGGCGGAATCAAAATCCACTGCCTTACCACTTGGCTACGCCCCAACGCGGCGGACCATAGCGGCGGGCC
>JAQGJO010000139.1 GCA_028290595.1 Hyphomicrobiales bacterium
TCAATTCCGCCAAAGGCCCGCGCGCCGGCCTCGCCGTCGGCGACCAATACGTCGACGCTGCCGATGAAACGGGCCTCGCCTCCGATTCAACCGTGCTCGGCATTCTGGACGACTGGGCAGCAGCCCAGGGCCGGTTGGCTATCGTCGCCGACAAGATGGCCAAAGGTTCGGTGAAGACCGCGCCGCTCGCCGCCGCCAAATATCTCGCTGTCGTGCATTGGCCGGTGACCATTTATTGCGCCGGCGCCAACTATGCCGATCACGTCCGCCGCATGGCCGAGCGCTCGGGCCTGCCGCAGGAGCCGAACCCGAAGGAAGCCGGCGCCACGCCGTGGCACTTCATCAAGCCGTCGCGCACGGCGCTGGGCCATAACGAGGAGATTTCCGTCGTCTCGTCCAAGCTCGACTGGGAAGCCGAACTCGCCGTCGTCATCGGCAAGACCGGCAAGAACATTCCGCTCGACAAGGTCAACGACTACATCGCCGGCTATACGGTGGCCAACGACGTCTCCGCGCGCGACCTGTCGCGCCGTCCCAAGGTGGCCCAGGGGACGCCGTTCAGCTTCGACTGGATCGGCCAGAAATGCTTCGACGGATCATGCCCGATCGGCCCGTGGATCGTGCCGGCCGCGCAGATCAAGGACCCGATGAATCTCGCCATCAAGACCTTCATCAATGAAAACCTGCAGCAGAATTCCAACACCTCGAATATGATCTTCAACATCGCCGATCAGGTCGCGCACCTGTCGACGCGCCTCACCCTGCATCCCGGCGACATTGTCCTCACCGGCACGCCGAGCGGCACCGGCGCTGAGGAAAACAAATTCCTCAAGCCTGGCGACGTCATGCGCGTCGAGATCGAAGGCATCGGCTCGATCGTCAACAAGGTGCGCAGCATCGACAGCAACTGAGCGTCGCTGCAGCCGGTACAACAGAAAGGCCGCTCTCTGAGCGGCCTTTTTCATGAAGCGCTTGTCTTGAAAAGAAAAAGCGCCAGCCCGCGGCCGACACAGGGCGGGCTGGCGCTAAGCCGGAGGAGAGCGCCACCGGCGATATAATCCTTAGACCATGAAGCCCGCTTCCCGCCTGTGTGAAAACGCACATCGGCGGAGAAGGAATCATGATCTCAGGCGTGCTACGACATTAGCGCCATAATGGTGAACGACTTATGACTACTCGTTCACATGCGCTCGATATGCCGCAATTTGTCGGGATTGCGCGTGACATAGATGGCGCTGATGCGGCCGTCGTCGATCGCCACGGCCAATGTCTGCAGCACGTTGTCGATCTCGACGGTAACAAACCCCGGGAGCCCATTGATCGTGCTCGGGCGCAGCACCGGCGGCAGTTGCCAGCCGGTATGACGCGCCAGGCCTGCAAAAAACCGCGCCACCTTGTCTTGTCCGTAGATCGGGTTGAGCGCCGAGGAGGCTTTGCCGCCGCCGTCCGTATAGGCGATCACATCGGCGGCCAGCAGCGCCTGCAGCGCCGCCATATCGCCGTTGCGCGAGGCGGTGAAAAACGCATCGGCGATATGCCGGCCGCGATCTTCGGGCACCGGATAGCGCGGCCGCGCCTCGCGCACATGGGTGCGGGCGCGACTGGCCAACTGCCGGCACGCGGCGGTATCGCGGTCGATCGTCTGCGCAACCTCCTCGAAGCCCAGGCCGAACACGTCATGCAGCAGGAAGGCGGCGCGCTCCAGCGGCGACAGACGCTCCAGCGCCAGCATCAGGGTCAGGGTGATGTCGTCGCCGTCGTCCTCCGGCGTTTCCACCACCGGATCGGGCAACCAGGGTCCGATATAGGTCTCCCGCTTCATCCGCGCCGATTTGAGCACATCGAGGCACAGCCGGCCGACGGTGCGCGCCAGCCATGCCTCGGGGTTGAGCACGGCGGCGCGATCCGTCTGATGCCAGCGAATAAACGCGTCCTGCACCACGTCCTCGGCCTCCGCGACCGAGCCCAGCATGCGATAGGCGATGCGGGTCAGCCGCGGACGCTGGGGCGCGAAGCTTGCGGCGGCTTCGTCGTCAGGCCGGAACACGTTGCGCTTTCACCTGGACGGGATGAACGGAGCGGAAGCCGATGGCAAGCCGGTTCCACATATTGATGGCGCCGATGAGCATGGTCAGCTTGACCTGTTCAGCCGGCGTGAACTGGCTTGCCAGGGCCTCATAGGCGCTGTCGGGCGCATGGGTCTGCGAGATCAGCGTGAGTGCTTCGGTCCATTCGAGCGCCGCCCGTTCGCGATCGGTGTAGAGCGGCGATTCCCGCCAGGCGTCGAGCAGGAACAGCCGTTCGGCGCTCTCGCCCTCGGCTATGGCGTCTTTCGTGTGCATGTGAATGCAATAGGCGCAGCCGTTGATCTGGGATGCCCGCGTTTTGACGAGCTCATAAAGGCTCAGCTCCAGGCCGCTGGCCTTCACCTTGGCCTCGAGATCGACCATCGCCTGGATCATTTCCGGCGCGGCTTTGTAAAAATCCAGTCTGGGTTTCATCACTGTCTCCTGTTGTGCAGAGTCTGCTGCAACCAAGACGAGGCAGAAGGCCCGAACGTGACATGGTCTTGCAGAAAAGACTTGGCCCCGCAGAAAAACTGTCAGATGCCCTCTGTGCCGCGCTGCAGTCCGCCACGCAAGTCGTCCAGCAGGTGCGGCAGAGCCGTCAGGGTCGGGCAGGCGCCGAACAGGTAATAGTCCGGCCGCTTGACCAGAACGTGGCAGCGGTAGTCGTCCATCAATCGCAGAATACGGCCGTCTATGTCACAGACCACACCGTCGCGCACTTCGCCGTTTGCCGCGATCTCGACGAAACTGCCGCCCAGATCCCGCCAGAACTGGCGATCGGCCGGCGACAGGGCCATTTCCGCATCTCCACCGCGCGAGACAATCATGAAACCGCGGCCGGCGATGTCGTCGAACAGGCCCTCGTGGCCGTTGCGGCGCACCTTGCTTTGCGGGAAGACGTCGCCGCGGCCAGGCACATCGGGATCGGTCGCGATAAATCCCGCCGTAAAGCCCGGAACTCGGAAGGCGATCAACTGCTTGTCGGTTTGCCCGGCATCCTTGGCGCGCTGGAAAGCCAGCAGTTGCTCGTCGCGCGCCTTTACCTTTGCCGGGTCGCGCTCGTTGACGTTGAAGCCGACACGCATGCTCTCGATCACCGTGGCGCGCGCCGGCGGCTCGCGCTCAGTGACGTAAGTGGTCAGAAACGCCTGCGGCGAGACACCGCGCAGAACCAGGTCGAGCTTCCAGGCCAGATTGAACGCATCGCGGAAGCCCGAGCACAGGCCCTGGGCCAGGAAAGGCGGCATCAGGTGAATGGCGTCGCCGATAAGGTAGATGCGCCCGTCGCGCCAGCGCCGCGCCAGCCGCGATTGAAACTTGTACGAAGCGACGCGGATCAGATCGAACTCGTCCGGCGTCGCGCCGTCGGGCCGGTCGAGCCGCTTCCAGACATTCTCCAGCTTCATCGCCTCGCTGTGGGATTCGCCGGGAAAGATCATGAATGACCAGCGCCGGTGCTGTGGCCCCATCTGCATGGTCATGCCGGGCTGCTGCGGGTCGCAGAACTGGCGCAGATCGGGCAGGCTTGCGCGGCCGGTTTTTGCTTTCGCGTCGATGACCAGCCAGTCCTGATCGAAGCCGAGGTCTTCCCAGTCGATGCCGAGCGCCTGGCGGACAAAGCTGTTGCCGCCGTCGGCGCCGATCAGGAACCGCGCTGAAATCTCGCGCCGGCCGCCGTCTTCCTGCACCGTGATCGAAACATGATCGGCGGTCTGCGCCATGGCGACGACCTCGGCGCCCTGCAGGATGTCGACCGACGGCAGCTTTTTGGCTTCGACATCGAGCTCGGCCTCGAAGGCCGGCTGATAGATCGACGTGAACTCCGGCCAGCCGTGCGCGGCATCGGGCTCGACATCGTTCGACAGCAACACGCGGCCGTCGTGCGCCAGTTCGTAGGTCGGCAGAAACCGGGTCGCCGGCGCGACGCGCTCGGCAATGCCGATCTCCTGAAACATCCGCAGAATGTCATCGTGGACGATGCCGACCCGCGGCAGATTGTAGAGGGTCTTGTAGCGTTCAAGCACGACGACGCTGTGTCCGGCGCGGCCCAGCAGGATGGCGGCAAGCATGCCACTGGGGCCGTATCCGACAATCGCGACATCATACATGCTAGCCTCCCGCTATCGCTGCGTTGCCGCTGCCGATTGATTATTATAATAAGTATGCAAGGTCTCCGGCAGGCCGCAAGCGAAAATCGTCGGCGCGCCGAATTCGGGAGAGTTGATTGGAAAAGTCGATCCATCGCATCGAGCGCGCCCCGACTCAGCCCGGCAACGGCCAGGTCGACGCCAAGCGCGTGTTGATCTCGACGTCCGACTTCGGGTCGATCTCACCCTTCCTGCGGTTTTCGGAAGACTGGTTCAAGGCGCCGGGCGGCTTCGAGACCCATCCGCATCGCGGCATGCAGACCGTGACTCTTGTGCTCGAAGGCGCGCTGCACCATCGCGATCATACCGGCGCCGATGGCGTGCTGCGCCAGGGCGACGTCCAGTGGATGACCGCCGGGCGCGGTGTCCTGCACAGCGAAATGCCCTATCGCGACGAGCCCGCGCACACTTTGCAGCTCTGGCTCAATCTGCCGGCGGCGATGAAGGGCCTGCCGGCGCGCTATGTCGACCAGCCGCGGCAGGATGTTCCGGTCCGCAAGCTGCCGGGTGCCGAAATCCTGGTGTTTGCCGGCCGCAGCGGCGACATCGAGCAGCCGCACGGCAGCGACTGGCCGCTGATGCTGCTCGATATTCGTATGGAGGCGGGCGCCGAGGTGACGGCGGATATCCCGTCGGACTGGCGCGGGTTTCTCTATGTCCTGGAGGGCAGCGCGCAAGTAGGCCCGCAGGCGGGCACTGAGGCCGTCTCGATCGAAGCGCCTGACATGGCATGGTTCGAACCGTCCGCGCCGGACGGGCTCGACCATCTGGCGATCAAGGCCACCAGCGCCTTTCGCGCGCTGCTTTTTGCCGGGCCGCCGATCGACGAACCAGTCGTCGCCTATGGTCCATTCGTCATGAACACCCCGGCCGAAATCCAGCAGGCGTTTGCCGATTACCAGAATGGCCGCCTGACTGCGCCTTAACCAGGACGAACGTTGGTGTTGCAGATTTGCCGACACCCCGGCAATTCAGTTGGGGCTGGCCAAATTGCCCGGAAAATGCCTCTTTGTCCGGCGTACTGTTGAAATGAAACGACTTTGTTCAAACTGCGTTATCGCTACGTCCCATACTTTTGCCACACGGCGGTCATGGGCGGAAAAGGATGTATTTTATGTTGATTGATAGGCGTTTGTTCGTGATCGGCGCCCCCTTGGCCGTTGCCGGCTGTGCATCGCAACCCGTTATGGGCCCGCAGGCAGCTATTGGCGATCCGCGTTACCGGGCCATGTATGGCGAAATTGATGGCGAAGCGCACCCGGTCGAGCCGGTGGATCTGACCCAGATCGATGAGAAATTTCTGCGTCGCGAAATCTCTTATCCGTCAAACGAGCCCGCCGGGACCGTCATCGTCGATCCGAGCGCCCGCTACGCCTATCTGATCCAGGGCGGCGGCCGCGCCATCCGCTACGGCGTCGGCGTCGGCAAGACCGAAGCCTTTAATTTCAATGGCATTGCCAGGGTCGGCCGCAAGGCTGAATGGCCGCACTGGACGCCGACCGGCAAGATGATCGCCCGCGATCCCGCCCGCTACGGACCCGTCGCTGCCGGCATGACGGGTGGCGAAGACAATCCGCTCGGCGCCCGCGCCCTCTATCTCTACCGCGGCGATAAGGATTCGTTTTACCGGCTGCATGGCACCATCGAGCCCTATTCGATCGGCACCATGGTCTCTTCGGGCTGCATCCGCTTTCTCAACCAGGACATCATCGACCTTTACAACCGTGTTCCGGTCGGTGCGAAGGTGATCGTGCGTCCGGCCCACGCAACTGAAGACGCTTAGTCAAACCTGTACGCGTCCATCGACAGCAGACCGTAGTCGTAGCTGGAATGGACGCGTTTTCCTGCGCCGCCGCCCGCGCCCATGGCGAAGGGCAGGGGCAGGAAATGCTCCTCGCTCGGGTGGTTCTGTTTGGCGAAGGGCGCTTTGGCCTTGTAGTCGGCGATAGCGTCTGCATCGCCGGCCTCGATCTTCTCAGCGATCCATTCGGCGAAATCCTTGACCCAGTCGAGTATCGGCGCGTCGAGATCGCTGCGGCGGCGCGACAACTCGTAGAGATTATGGGTCAGGCTGCCGGAACCTACGATCAATACGCCTTCGTCGCGCAACGGCCGCAAGGCTTCGCCAAGCGACAGGTGATGCGCCGCACCCTTCTGCGTCTGCACCGAAAGCTGGACGACGGGAATATCGGCGCCGGGATACATCAATTTGAGCGGCACCCAGGTGCCGTGATCGAAGCCGCGGCCGGTGACCGGATGCGCCTCGAAACCGGCGCCCTGCAGCAGGGTGGCGGCGCGCATGGCAAGCTCGGGTGAGCCGGGCGCAGGGTATTTCATGTCGAACAGCGCCTGCGGAAAGCCGCCGAAATCATAGATCATCTCCGGCTTTTCGTCGGCGGTAACGAAGGGCTGGCGCGATTCGAAATGGGCGGAGGCGATCAAAATCGCCTTCGGCCGCGGCAATTCCGGCGCATAGCTTTCAAGAAAATCGCGCGCGGCGCTGTGGTGCAGCGCCGTCATCGGCGATCCGTGGGAGAGAAACAGGGTCGGCATCTTCTGATCGGACATGGAGAAACCTCGGAAACTTGGATTTCCCATCATATAGGAACGCCGGATCGATTTTGCCCACAGCTTCGGCCGAACAGCTTTGCCCGATAGCTTTGCCCGGTAGCTTTGCCATTGACAGCGGCGCGGGCGCGACCCGATACTCTGCCCAACAAGATGCACGGCGCAAGACGCCGAAAAGCACAACAATCATGGGTGGAGGACGCAATGGCTATCCAGATCATTGATCCCAAGGAAATCGCCGAGCGCGAGAAGAAGCGCACGGTCGTCATGAACACCCGCAAGCTGCATGCCTGGGTGCATTATTATCCCAATCCCGGCGATCACGACGAGCTGCACTGCCACAACGAAGACCAGGTCTTCATGTGCATCGACGGCGAATGCACCATGCGGTTTCCAGACGGCAATGCCTCGGTACTTAAACCCGGCATGGCGGCGCTGATCACCGGCGGCTCGTTCTATCAACTCGTCAATTCCGGCGACAAACCGATGATCTTGATGGGCCAAAGGTCCGGTAATCAGGACAATGTGAAGATCATCGACTACGTCACCCGCAAGGACATCCGCGCCGAAGGCCGCGAGCCGGTCATCTCCAATTCGAATACGCCCGCCGCCTGATATCGCCGGAGGGCGCGCATGAGCTTCCGCACAGCGTTTGCACGCACTGCGATGATGGCCGTGGCATTGTTCGCCGCGCATAAAGCTTGCGCCGGTGGCGAGAGCACGGTCTTCGCCGGCAAGCAGATCCGCTTCTTCACCATGGGTGGCCCGGGCGGCGGCTACGACACCTATATGCGAACGCTGATCCCGCCGCTGGAAAAGCGCCTCGGCGCGAAAATCCTGCCGATCAATGAGACGGGCGCGGGCGGCCTCCTCGCCATGAACCGCATCGTCACCGCGCCGCCGGACGGCCTGACCTTCGTGCTGATCGGCGGCGAGGCATTGGTGACCGCGCCGCTTTATGCCTTGCCCGGCGTTAATTACGATCTGCACACCTTGACCTGGATCGCCCGGGTCAGCGCCGAATCCAAGGTGGTTCTGGTCTCCGCCAAGACGGAGTTCAAGACGCTTGCCGATATGCTGGCGAGCCCGCGCCCGATCATCTGGGGCGGCACCGGCAAGTCCGACGGCAATTCGGATTTCTCCGCCATCCTTGCCTACGCCACCGGCATGAAGACGAAGATCGTGCTTGGCTATCCCGGCTCCGGCGGCATGAACCTGGCCATCGAGAACGGCGAGGCTGACGGCCGTGTCGTCTCCGATGAATCCGCTGCGCTGTTTGCCAAGGACGGTCGCTTCCGCGTCATGACCATTCTCTCGCGCAATCGCGGTGAGCAATTCCCCGACGCGCCGACGATTTTCGAAGGCGCGAAGCTGACGCCTGAAGGCGCCAAGATGATCGAATGGCGCGCCGACATCGCAGCACTTGGCAGGCTTATCGTCTCGACGCCCGGCGTGCCCGCCGACAAGGTTGCGGCGTTGCGCGCGGCCTTTGCCGCCGCGCTCAACGATCCCGAGACTATCGCTGAGATCAGGCGGCGCAGCCTGTCGCCGGGCTTCGCCAGCGGCGAGGATGTGGACGCCATGGTCAAGAATGCGCTGACCATGCTCGATGAACCCGCACTCGTGGAAGTGCGCAAGGTCGTGCTCGAAAAATACTATTGATGATGAAAGCGGCTGCGCCGCAGGAGGAAATGATGTTTTCGAAGCTCAATCATCTGGCCATCACGACCGATAATTACACCGTGCTCGGCATGTTCTACCGCGCCGCCTTCGGCCTCAAAGTATCGGGCGATGTGTCGCGCGAAATGTCGGCCATCTCGGTGGGCGACGGCAATCTCGGCATGACGCTCATTCCGCGCCGCGGCGGCCGCAAGGCCGGCCTCGACCATTTCGGCATCGAAGTGGAGGACCTCGAGAAGGTGCGTGACAAGGTGGCGAAGAAATATCCCGACATCGAACTGGTTAAGCGCCCCGGCAACCGTCCCTTCGCCAGCTACGGCATTCACGATCCCGCCGGCAATTATTTCGATCTGTCCCAGCCGGGCCATGAAAACCGCGCCGAGGTCTATGCCAAGGCGGCGTGGACGCAGGACACGCGCTTCAGCCATTTCGCCATGCGCGTGCGCGATGCCGAGCGTGTCGCCAATTTCTATGTCGACCTGTTCGAACTGGAAGTGCGCAACACTGAGTCAGAAGAGGGCGGCTATCACCTCACCGACGGCAAGGTGACGATGATGATCCTGCCGTGGAAGATTTCATCCTTCAACGGCGCCGGCATCGAACAGCCGGGCATGGACCATTTCGGCTTCACCGTGTCCGATCTCGACGCCTTCAAGAAGAACGTCGACAAGGTGGCGCTGCAGAACCTGGCGCTGCGCCCCAAGCCTATCGGTTATGATTCCGAAGGCGAGGCACGGCTGGCTCTGCTGCAGAAATGTCCCTACGGCGAATATCAGCTTGCCGATCCCGACGGCACGCTCATCGACGTGGCGCAGCGGCCTAATTAAAGGGTTGCAAGAGTGAGGCTGACGCCCCCGTCCTTCGAGACGCAACGCTTGCGCGTTGCTCCTCAGGATGAGGGCTTCTGGGGAAATTATACGAGCTACCAAAAGCCCTCATCCTGAGGAGCCT
>JAQGJO010000141.1 GCA_028290595.1 Hyphomicrobiales bacterium
CGAGCATCGAAGGTGTCAGGCTGTTGCCCAAGCCAACGACCGCGCGCCGCGCTTCATCCAGTTCCTTGTCCGATACCCGGTTCATCGTGGAAGCATCCATCATGGTTGGGCCAGAGATTGAACGATCTCGACAAGGTCGGCTTTCTTGACTTTTCCCGATGCCGTCATCGGAAAGCGCTCAAGGACGTAAAAAGCTTTCGGCCGCTTGTGCGGCGCCAGGTTCTCGCGGCAAAACGCCATGAATGCCGCTTCATCGATAGCGCCCGAGGCGGTCGCGCAGGCGACCACGCGCTCGCCCCATTCACGATCGGGAATGCCAATGACGGCGATTTCGCTGATCCCGGGATAGAGCAGCAGACGCGGCTCGATCTCTGCGGGATAGACGTTGAGCCCGCCGGTTCGGATCATGTCGCGCTTGCGCCCGCGCAAGGACATGTAGCCGTCGGCATCGATCTCGGCGAGATCGCCGGTCAGCAGCCATCCGTCCTTGATCGCCTTGACGGTTTCCTCCGGCGCTTTCCAGTATCCGGTGAAAACCGTCGGCCCTTTGATTGCGAGTTCACCGACTTCGCCGCTTGGCACGGGCCGCAGACTGTCGTCCAGGCACTGCACCTGATGAAGGCGGCTGGCTCTGCCACTCGAATGGCCGCCGCTGAAGGTGGGATCAGCAGCCACGCGCGCGAAATCCGCCGGCGTCTTGAATGTCACCAGCCCGCCCGCCTCCGACGACGCATAGCCGGCCGTGATACCAGCCTTGAAAGTTCCCTGCGCATAGATGGGAATGAGCGAGCCAAGCTGGTTGATGCCGTGGAGAATGCGCAGCGAACTGAGATCGGTCGTCGCAAAGGACGGATGCGCGGCGAAGCGCCGCGCCATCCAGTCCATGGCGGCTGCATGCGTCACCCGCTCGCTTTCGATCGCACTCAGATATTGCCCGGCATCGAAGGCCGGCAGAACGATCATGCGCACGCCCTTGAACACATAGAGCGCCAGCAGCATCACCGCCATGCCGGCGGCGAACGGCTGGGCTATCAACCCGACATCATCCTCGAGCACCGGCGTCTCGACCAGGATTGCGATCGACGCCATGGTGAAATTATAATGGCTGCGCACGCAGCCTTTCGGCGTTCCGGTCGTGCCGCTGGTGAATTTAATCGTCAGCGGATCGTGCGGATCGACATCGATGCCAGGGTCCTCCGGGCTCGCGTCCCGCATCAGGGTCGCCAGATCCAGCGGCAGAGCATGATCGCCGCCGACGCCAATCACCGCCGTCACCGAAGACACCTTGCCGGCAATCGCCGCCGCCAGCTCGCACGATGAACCATCGGCGATGATCATTTTAGCACTTAATGTATCGGCGATATATTCGATGTCGGTGGCGGTCAGCGTCGGCATCACCGGCGCGCTGATGCAGCCGATGCGGGCCAGCGCGTAATAGACGGCGATGAACTCGACGGAATTGTTCATCAGCAGCATGATGCGATCACCATGCTGCGCGCCCAGCTTCAACAGCGCATTGGCGGTGCGATTGACGCTTCTGTCGAGTTCGCCCCAGCTCAGGCGGCGCCCCTGAAACAGGAGCGCCTCCTCGCCGGCCTTGGACTTTGCATGGCGTTTTAAAGCAGCATCCAAACGCATCGTCTTACGCTCTCGTTTGAGAGATTTGTCTCTCGGCGCCTATCCAACCGTCATCCGGCGAGTCTTGAGCAGACCATCGCGATCGACCCGGGTCCTCAAAATGTCGAGCTCGCGATCCGTCGGCGGCGTGGTCGTCATGACATTGTCGGGAATAACAAGTTCAAAGCCGGTGTTCTCGACGACATCATCGACCGTGAACCCCGGATGCACCGAGACAAGGCGCATCTGATGCTCATCCTCGGTAAAATCGCAGACGCAGATGGGCGTCCACACCAGTTGCGGACCGTCCCTGCCATTGAGCGTATCGAACCGCTCCGTGCCGCCACCCATCCAGCCGGCGGCGCTGCGGTAGTCCACCTTGTCGACCAGGGTGCGCTTGTTGTGATGTTCGAGATAAACGTTGTTGGGGCCCGACCCCAGCCAGACGACGCCGACGGAACCCGGCCCGCGCACCTTGAGATTGGGATAAGGACCGCCGATCCCGATCATGTTGATGTTGCCATACTTGTCGATCTGCAGGCCGCCATAGCCCGAGCCGCCGCGCGAGATCCGGTCTCCGACCTTGCGGCCCTTGGTGCCGTTGTCGACGACGTCGGCAATAAGAATCCTGCTCTCGGCCTGATAGCCGGCGCGCGGATCCCAGGTGCTGATCGGCAGCGTGTCGAACTTACTGTTGTAGACACCGGCGCCGCCGGAGAAGAGCCAGAGATTTGGCGCCACCGTAAGCTGCGCCAGCCGGCTTGCGGCCAGCGAGACAAGCTGGTTGGCGCCGCCGCTGCCCATAAGTTCGCGATCGCCCGAACAATAGCGGGCGATCAGGATGGCCATGAATTCGGCGGTCGAATAACGGTCCGTGCCGGGCGTTGCGATTTTTGACATTGCTCTGTCTCCCAATCAAACGCCAGAAAGCATGCGGCGGAGCTGCGTGGTGCGCGGCAGGCCGCCGATCCGATCGAGATATTCGAGATGATCCTTCGGCTCGAGAACGTATTTCTGAATATATTCTTCGGCGCGCCCGTTGCGGACGAGATCGAGATACAGTTTCAGATGATCCTCATCGAGCGCGTAATTGCTCGACGAGAAGGTCGGATGCGCCCCATAGGGAACGTGGACGACATAATCCACCCACAAGCCGGGGATCGTGGTCTTCGATGCATCGCGCGAAATGAATTCGTCGCTGACGATATCGTCGGCCTGCACGATCACCAGATCGGCCGCCTTCGCCTTGTCGCGCTCCTGCCCGGTTCCGCCCCAGCATTGCGCATTGCCGTAGGCGTCAGCCGCCTGCGCATGCATGATGAACACATCCGACGGTAAGGGCGGGATGGCATAGACCTCCCTGCCGGAGAAAGGATCGACGACCTTTTTGAGTTCCGGATTGAGCTCGGGCAGCGACACGGCTTCATAGAGATATTGCACCGGTGCGAACGGCCGTCCGCCGGCCGCGGCCTGCGTGCCTAGAATAATGAACGGCTCATCGGCCTCGACGATATCGAGCGTCTTCTCGGCGGCGGCCTTGCGAAAGGCCGGTGCCAGGCCGAGATATTCGAAGCCCACATAAGACAGATAAAGCTTCTTGAGCATGCCCGCCGCAATCGGCAGGTCCGCCGCGATGGACGCGGTGACCGGCGGGATCATCGTCATGTCCTTGGCGCCGGCGCGGATCGCAGCACGGATCAGCGCCATCGCCGCATCGGCGGAATGCGAGCCCGCCAGCGAGAGCGAGCGCTTGGAAGCGATGATCTTTCCCGCCTCTTCCAGCGATATGATCTTGCTCCGCCTCTCGAGCTTGCGCGCGGCACGCTCGTCGAGCGGCGTCATATGCGGATAGTCTTTTGTCAGATGAGCCATGTTTCCTCGCCCGCATGCCGATTTTTGCAGAGACAACTATATGACTTTATCATATATGTCAATATCGGTGTTTTCTTGCCGTTGTGATAGTGAGTTCGAGATGAGCGAGAACAAGACGCAGAAATCCCCCTCATCGCCCGCCGAGCTGCCGCACGTCACCACACTGTTCGCGCAGAAAATGGCGAGCCTCAACCGGGCGCTTGATCGTCAGGCGGAAGCCGTGGTCGCGGCGCGCACGGAAATGTCGCTGCTGGAATGCCGCGTGCTGTCCTATGTCGCGGCGCATTCGCCGGTGAGCATCCGCGATGTCGCCTCAGGAATGTTTCTCGATCAGGGGCAGACCAGCCGGCTCTCCTCCCGCCTGACGGAGCTAGGCTACCTTGCACGCACCCGCAGCGAAGAGGACCAGCGAAGCACCTTCCTGACGCTGACGCGAAAAGGCACCGAAGTCTACGAGCGCATGCGGCGCAGCGTTTCGGCCTGGAATCGCAGTCTCATGGAGCAGATGTCGCCGGAGGAATTCAAAACCGTCGACCGCGTCATCGATCAACTCACCCGCTTTGTCGAAGCGCAGACCAGGACCGCAGCGAAGTAACTTTCAGGATAAGCGCGGCACAACCAGCGCGTCGAGGGCAACGACACCGTCGGGCAAGGCGAGCAGCGGGTTGACGTCGATCGAATCGACAAGGTGCTCGTTACGACGGGCGAAGACGGAAATCCGCGCCAGCGCGTCCGCCAGCGCGTCAATGTCGGCGGCTGGCCGACCACGCGCACCGGCAAGCAGTGGATAGCTCTTCACCGAGCGGATCATCTCCAGCGCCGTCTCGCGTCCAAACGGCGCCACAGCAACGGCGGTGTCGCGGAACACCTCGACGAACACGCCACCGAGCCCGAACATCACGATCGGTCCAAACACCTCGTCGCGCTTGACGCCGACGATCGTCTCGATGCCGCCTTCGATCATTGGCGACACGATGACGCCGTCGATGCGCGCCTGCGGATGCGCAGCGCGCGCCCGCGACATGATCTGCTCGAATGCATCCTCAGCATCGGCCTCGGTCACGCCGAGCCTGACGCCGCCGATGTCGCTCTTGTGCAGAATGTCGGGCGAGGCAATCTTGAAGACCAGCCGCCCGCCCATGCGCTGGGCAAGAGCTACGGCGCCGGAAGCATTTACTGCCAGCTCATCCTCCACGACCGGCACGCCGATGGCGCGCATCACGGCGCGTGCAGCGCGCTCGTCCCCACGCTCCATCAACCCAGAAACGTCGAAATCCGCAACGTGCGGCAGCTTGTCCGGCACATCGCTTCTGCCGCGCGCGGCAACGCCGCGCACAAGGCCCATGGCGCGGACGGCGCGTGCCGGGTCGTCACAGGTAAACACACCGAGTTGCTGAAACTCTCGGCGCCAATGGTCCGTGAGCGTAGCCACTAGCCCGATGAAGGACCCGGGATAACGGACCCTGAATTTCGCCAGATGGTCGCGCAGGCCGGCGATCTGATCGGCGAGCAGGCCGAAATGTCCGGCCACCAGAAGCACGCTGTCGTAATCCTCCTCCAGCAACGCCTCGACCGCATGCTCAAAACGGGCAAGCGATCCCATGTCGACGGGGTTGCGCGTCGACGCCAGCGGATAGGCCTTGCGCACCCGCGCCTGGCGCTCGGGTGACAGTTCGGGAATATCGAATCCGTTCTCGGCAGCCGCGTCCGATATCAGGATTCCGAAGCCGCCGGACACTGTGCCGACACCCAGGTGCGGCCCCTTTGGCGCGCGGCCGGTATCCAGCGCGGCGACCACATCGATGAGTTCATCAAGCGAGGCCGCACCGACGACGCCATGGCGATGAAAGATCGCTTCATACGCTTCAGCTCCGCCGACAAGCGAGGCTGTGTGCGACGCCACGGCGCGCGCGCCAAGTTCGGTGCGGCCGGCCTTCAGCGCGACGACCGGCTTGCCCGCGGCGCGGGCGAGATCGAATGCTTCCCGCAGGGCGTCAGCGCGGCCGGCGCCTTCGAGATAGACAGCGATGATCTTCGTCACCTCATCGCGCGCATAGTGTGCGATGCAATCGGCCAGATCGACATCGGCCTGGTTGCCGGTGGCGAGCCATTTGGCGACGCCGAGGCCGCGATCGCGCATCAGCCCCATCAGATGCGAGCCGACGAAGCCGCTCTGACTGGCAATGCTGATGCCGCCGAGCTGCGGGAAGGCCCGGTTCTCATGTTCGTTGATCGAAGTGAACGTGGCACTCATACGGCTTTCGAAGCTGATGCCGCCCATACTGTTGGGTCCGATCAGCCGCATGCCCGCCTCGTGCGCGCGCGCAACGATGCGCTGTTGCGTGGCGAGACCCTCATCGGAATATTCGGCAAAGCCCGAACTCAGCACGATGGCCAGCGGAACATGCTTGCGGGCGAGCGCATCGACCGCCGCCTCCACGCCGGCGTAAGGCAGAGCGATCACCGCGCAGTCGACGTCATCCGGCAACGCCTCGATGGAGGCGAAGGCCGGCACACCCTGCACCTCGGGCGACGAGGGATTGACCGGCAGCAGACGTCCGGCGAAGCCTAGCTGCAGGTTCTGGCGGATCGGCCGGCCACCGAGCTTGTTGGGATCCGTCGAGGCGCCGACGATGGCAAGCGAGCGCGCGTGGAAAAACTTGTCCAGAATATCGTTCGTCAACGCCCTCTCCGAGT
>JAQGJO010000207.1 GCA_028290595.1 Hyphomicrobiales bacterium
GCATTGGCGCGTACCGCTTCAGACAGGGCGATCGACGGTCGTTTTGACACGTCGCGCACCTCCGCCTCGAACCGTTCCGGACCGACCTTGGTGAGCGCGAAAGCCGTGATCTGCTCTGCCAGCCGCGCCTGCTCACGCGGCGATATGGGCTCTGCAACAGCCGGAGCGGCGACGACGGGAGCGGGGCGCGCCCGCACAGAAAGACTGGCGGCAAAGCCGATGGCGCCGATACCGGCGGCAATGAACGCCAAAGGAAGCAACGCCACCCAAGCTGACGTTCCTGCCGACGTGCCCACTTGTCCTTGTTTACTTGCTTCCGATGTCACAGATCGCCTCCAGCCGTCATGGTCACGACTTGAAAATCCCTGTGTTTCGAGGCGGAAATGCGGCGCAGTTTGGTCGGCTTCGAGTTCGTTTTCGGCGTTTTCGGTGGAAATTGCCTCGGGCAACCCCAGGCAATTTCCCACGAAACAAAAGCCTTGGAAACAAACCCGTATCGTTACGCCACCATGAAATTCTTGGCGTGCTGGACGACCTGGCCGGCCATGATCTCGATCTGCGTGGCAATCGCCGGCTCGGAACATTTGCCGTCCTGAAACTTGACCACAGCCGAGTTGACGGCAATGCCGAGCGGCACGTTCCAGCCGCGCAGCGCATGGCCGATCTGGCGCAGTTGCGACAGCACCATGCCGGGCCCCTGATAGCCATAGCCGACACCGATCGCGCCGAGAGCGCGGCCGTCGAAATAGACGCGCGGATCGGCGCGCATTTCTTCGGTGTAATCGATCGCATTCTTGACGAGGCCGGAAATGCCGCCGTGATAGCACGGCGACGACAGGATGATGCCGTCTGCCTTGCGCAAATCGTCGATCAGATGGCGGCCCGCCTCCGTCATCGTGCCGGGATCGGGATCATACATCGGAAGAAGCAGGTCGTTGCCGCCGTACATTTTCGTCTCGGCGCCTTTTTCGCGGGCATAGCCGAGCGCCAGAGCCAGCGCCTGCTCCGAAGACGAGCCCGTACGGGTGGTACCGCCAATACCGACGATAAATGGCTTGCGTTGGGTCATTTCCTGTCCTTCTGCAGATCCTTGATTGGTCTGAAATTCTCAGATGTGGCGTTTTATTACCCCGGGCCGGCTTTAGGAAGCACAAAAGCCAATGGCGTGACCGACGGCCGGTGAGCGGACAGGCGCCGATAAACCGTGCCTATCCATAGGCCTTCACCACATGGCGGGCGATGACCGTGCGCATGACCTCGCTGGCGCCCTCGGTGATGCGATAGCTGCGCTGCTGGCGCCACATGCGCTCGATCGGCAGGTCGGTGGTCAGGGCGATGCCGCCGTGAATCTGCATGCAGGTGTCGATGGCGCGGAAGGCCATCTCATCGCAATAATATTTGCAATGATAGGCCTCGACCCGCGCCTCTTCGCCCTGGTCGATCAGCGACGCGGCGCGCCATACCAGCATGCGCGCCATCTCCATCTCCATATACATGTCGGCCAGTTTCCACTGAATGCCCTGGCGGTCGGCGAGTGGACGGCCGAAGGTGACGCGCTGCTTGGCGTAGCTGGTCGCCATTTCAAGCGATCGCTCGGCGACGCCGATGGCGCGCGCGCCATGTTTTACGCGTCCGGCGCCGAGCCATTTCTGCGCCAGCGAAAAGCCCTTGCCTTCCTCGCCGACAAGATTGGTGGCGGGCACGCGCACATTATCGAGCACGATTTCCCACGGCTTGTCGCCCATCATGGTTTGATATTGCGCGCCAAGCCTGACGCCCGGAGTATCCATATCAACGAGAAAGCACGAGATGCCGCCGCGCGATCCCTTGGCGCGGTCTGTCGCCGCCATGAGCTGCATGAAATCCGACCGCGAGGCGCCGGTGATGAAACGCTTGGTGCCGTTGATGACATAATGATTGCCGTCGAGCACGGCGGTGGTGCGCATGGATGCCGGATCGGAGCCGGCATCGGGTTCGGTCTGGGCAAAGCAGGCGCGCTTCTCGCCGCGCAGAACGGGGAGAAGATATTTCTCTTTCAGCTCGCCTTCGAGACTATAGAGAATTGAGCGCACCGACGGCCCGGTGATCAGGTCTTCACGCGCCGGCAGCGCGATGGTGCGGCCGAGCTCGGTCCACACCACCGATTTGGCGAGGAGATCGAGCCCGCCGCCGCCATGCTCCTCGGGCACGTCCATCATCCACAGGCCGAGCTTTTTCATGCCGTCCTGAAAGCGCTCGCGCCAGCCGGGACGAAACTCATCCTCCGCGACGCTGTCACGCTCGTGGGGGATCATTTCCGCATCGACATAGCGGCGCAGATTGTCCTTCAACATGCGCAGTTCTTCGGGCAGGACGAACGAGACCATTTTCCACTCCTTGTCGGCGATTTGCGCGTTGTTTCCCCGGCGATCACTTTTTTGGGCGATCACGTTTTTTGGGCGATCACGTTTTTTGATTGTCGGCAAACATTAGCCGCCGCCGGACCACACCGCAAATTGCCGTCAGCGCGCCTTGCAGGCGGGGCGTCCACCTGTCTAATGTCCGCAGACAATACGAAGGCCAGAGGGAGGATACGCATGTTCCAGCGAACCGTGATCGCATGTTCCACGACGCTTTGCCTTGCGCCTGCCGCGCTGGCGCAGGTGCCGGCAGATAATTTCTATGCGGGACGCACGATCACGCTGTCGACACATACGGCGCCGGGCGGTGGTTACGACACTTTGGCTCGTCTGATGGCACGGCATTACAGCAAGCATATTCCCGGCAACCCTGCGATCCTCGTCGTCAACATTCCGGGCGCCGGCGGTCTCACCGCGTTCAATCAGGCGGCGAAATCGGCGCCGCAAGACGGCACGTTTATCACCCTCGTCGGACAAGGCCTCGTCGTGCACGAGCCGACCGGCCAGCCCGGCCTGCAAGCGTCGCTTGGCAGTTTCAAATGGATCGGCAACTTCAGCCAGGCTCCGAACGTCACCGCCCTTTGGTACACGTCGCCGACAAAAACGATCGACGACGCCAAACTTCGGGACGTGGTCGTCGGAGCAACCGGCGTCGGCGCGCCCGATGGGCAGATCCCGACGGTCTACAACGCCCTGCTCGGCAC
>JAQGJO010000171.1 GCA_028290595.1 Hyphomicrobiales bacterium
AGACTCGCGATGAAGATGTCGAGGCGCTCGAAAATATCGAGCCGCTGGTCGACCGCTATGCCAATCCGCGCACCGAATTGTCAGGCGTCGGCGACGTCAGCGCCATTCGCGTCAGGCGGCACCTTGCGAGTTTGATGGCGGAAGAAGCCGGCGCATAAAGAGCGTAGTTGATCATTCACTCAAAGGGATGCTGAATGGCCATTGATGGCCAACAAAATGCGTTGCAAGCGGCAATAAGGTGCCAGAAGCCCTCATCCTGAGGAGCGCCGCAAGGCGCGTCTCGAAGGACGGGGGCGTCATGCTCGCATCTTTCCACCGCGTCATGCCCGGCCTTGTGCCTGGCACCCACACCGTGATGCGCTTTATGACGGAAAGAAAGACCTCTGCCATCTTTTTTTTGCAACAGCGAGGCAGTGTCACCGCGTGGATACACGCGACAAGCGCGGGCATGACGCCGCTGGTTCCGCTGCGGCGTGACGCCCTCGTCCTTCGAGACGCACGCTACGCGTGCTCCTCAGGATGAGGGCTTCTGTTGAGAGGGCCTCCCCCTAAATCCCGACCCTGTGCACGACCTTGCCGCCGAGGAGCGTCATCATCGCCTTCGTATCTCGGATTTCGTCGCGCGGGATTGTGAGAATATCCTTCGACAGAACCACGAGGTCGGCGAGCTTGCCGGTCTCGATGGAGCCACGGTCCTTTTCGACGCCCATGATGATGGCGTTGTTGATCGTGTAGAGCGTCAGTGCTTCGCGCGGGGTGATCGCCTGTTCGGGGCCGAGTGCATAGCCATTCAGCGTCATGCGCGTCGTCATCCACCACATCGACTGGAATGGATCGAACGGCACCACCGGACCGTCGGAGCCGCCGCCGGTCATGATCTTGGCGTCGATGATCTTGCGGATCGGGATCGCATAGGCGGCGCGCTCGTCGCCCCACCAGCGGCGCTGGTTGTGGCCGAGCAGAACGGCGTGATCCTGCACCGTCGCCATGATGCCGATGTCGGCCATGGTCTTCAGCGCTGCGTCGCTGGGCAGGAAGATATGCATCACCGTCCAGCGCAGATCGCGGATCGGACGTGTGGCATTCACCTTCTCATAGGCGCGCACGACGGTGTCGATGGTTTCGTCACCGACCGCATGGGTCTGTGCCTGCAGGCCGGCATCGGCAACAAGCTGCAGGGCTTCCCCCCATTCTTCCTCGCCGCCGGGCGGCAATAGCATGAGGCCGCGATAATCCTTGTCAGGCTGTTCGCCCGGCACGATGCGATAGGGCTCGCGCATGCGGGCGCCCTCGACGCCGCCGTCGAGCAGGAATTTGAAGCCGACGAAGCGCAGCATGTCGTCGTTCTTCATCGATTTGAACGCGAGGCCCTTGCGCACCTGATCGGGCGTGATGGCACGGTAGAGCAGATCGGTGCGCACGGTGATGTCACCGGCATCCCGCATGCGCTGGTAGAGGGCGAACAGCCGCTCGTCGAGGCCCGGCTCGACGACGCCGACGATGCCCAGGGCGTTGAGAGCCTGCATCTGTGACTTGAGCAGTGCGAGGAAGCGCTCCGGGGCCGGCGGCGGCGGTTGCACCTTGCGGGCAAAAAAGGCGGCCGATTCAAGCAGGACGCCGGTGGCCTCGCCATTGGCGGGGTCGCGGACGATGATGCCGCCAGGCGGATTCTTGGTGTCCTTGGTGATGCCGGAGATCTCCAGCGCCTTGCTGTTGATCGCCACCACATGGCCGCCGCGCGGAATGAACACGGGATTGTTCGGCGCGGCGGTGTCGAGTTCATAGCGTGTCGGCAGCCGGCCCTCACTCAGCAGGCTTTCGTGCCAGCCGGAGGAGGCGGTGATCCATTCGCCGGCCGGCGTATTGGCGGCGCGATCGCCGATGCGTTTCTGCACGTCGGCGATGGAGCGCGCCTCGATCAATTGCACGGCCGGCTGATTGGTGGCGGCCAGGGATTGATGCAGATGCGTGTCGGTAATGCCGGGAACGACCGTGCGTCCGCCAAGGTCGATGACCTGCGTGTTGGGGCCGGCTTCCTTCATCACGCTGGCTTCGTCGCCCACGGCGATGAAACGGCCATCGCGGATGGCGACTGCCTGGGCCGTGCCGAAGGCTTTATCGATCGTGTAGATCTTGCCGTTGCGCAGGATGGTGTCGGCGGATTGCGCGAGGGCTGTAGCCGAAGACAGGCTGGCGACGGCCAGCAGGATGAAACCGGCGCGAACGCCTTGCACGAGGAGACGCATGGATGCGCCTTTCTGCGAGAGAGAAATCAGACCGTGGCGGCTTCGGCGGCGATGATGCGCGGCGCGCGATCGGGCGCAGCTTCGATGCGGCCGGCTACCTCGATCATCTTCATCATATTGGCGTCGGCGGGCACGCGGGCTTCGACTTCGATGTTGGCGCCGGCATCATGGATCATGCCGCAGAGCTGGCACGGCGCGGCGGGCGCTTCATAGAGATCGAATTTCGTTTCGACGAGGTTGGGCGCGAAATAACCACGCACGGTAACCTTCGCGCCGGAATTCGCTACAGCCCATGGGCTGGCGTTGCCGTCTGCATCGACCAGGTCGGCGATTTTTCCCAGAGCTTGCTTTGTCTGTTCTGCAGCGCGCGCACGAAAAGGAACCAGCACCAGCGCAGCGAGCGCCGCCATGCCAAGCAGAATATCGCGGCGCGCGACGGGAAGGCGGGAGGGCAGGCTGGCGGCTTCGCAACGGAATGTCTGACGATGCATGGCGCTTCTCCGACAAGGATGTGTCGAGAGAGTAGAAACCCGGCGGCAAAATCCGTCAACGCTTTCGAAGCAGCGTGTCGAACTCGTCCACCACTGCCGCCGGCGTCATCCATTTGAATTGTGGAAGCTGATGGCGGAACCAGGTGAACTGGCGCTTGGAATAGTGCCGCGTGTCGATTTTGCCTTTGGCAATGGCGTCGTCGAGCGAAAGTTCGCCGCGCAGATAGGCGATGAGACCGGGGACGCCATGGGCGCGCATGGCGGGCAGGGCCGGATCGAGGTTGCGCGCGGCCAGTGCCGTTACCTCTTCAAGCGCCCCTTGCGCCATCATCGCGTCGAAGCGGGCATCAATGCGCCGGTGCAGTTCGTTGCGGTCGGGTTCGAGGAAAACGCAGGCGCAGGTCTCGCCGTCGAGCAGGGGCGCGCCGCGCCGGTCCTGGAAATGCCGCAGCGGCAGGCCGGTGGCCTCGAAGACTTCCAGCGCCCGCAGGATGCGTTGCGGATCGGACGGCCGCAGTCTGGCTGCGGTGACGGGGTCGCGCGCCGCAAGGCGGGCGTGCAGCGCCTCGGGCGTCATGCCCTCGGCCTCTGTGCGGACGCGGGCGCGGATCTCGTCGGGGACTTTCGGGATGTCCGACAGGCCGTGTAGCAGCGCCTTGAAATAAAGCCCGGTGCCGCCGGCAAAGATCGGCATGCGGCCTGCCGCGGCGATG
>JAQGJO010000173.1 GCA_028290595.1 Hyphomicrobiales bacterium
GCGACTTCATGAGCCTATTGTGTCCTTGACCGGTCTGGTGTTTGCATCCCGAAGGAGACTTTCCACCCATCAGGAGCAGACACTTGGCGACCGGCAATGAACTTCGTCCCTATATCTCCCATCGTGCCGACCTGGCCTCGGGCGCTACATCGCCCAGAAAGTTTCTGGAAGGCTGCATCGAGCGGATCGAGGCGCGTGAGGGGCAGGTTCAGGCGTTTGTCGCCATGGACATCGAACGCGCCCGCAAGCTGGCCGATGCGTCGGGCGAGCGCTGGCGCGCCGGCAAGGCGCTGTCGCCCTACGACGGCATGCCCATCGGCGTGAAAGACATCATCGAAACCGAGGACTTTCCGACAGAAATGGGCTCGCCGCTGTTCGTCGGCTGGCGCAGCGGGCGTGATGCCGCCGTCGTCAAGGCCCTGCGCGCGGCAGGCGCCGTCATCGTCGGCAAAACCGTGACGACTGAATTTGCCGCGGCGCATCCGGGCAAGACCCACAACCCCTGGGATCTGCAGCGCACCCCCGGCGGCTCAAGCAGCGGATCGGCCGCGGCGGTGGCGGCGGGCTTTCTGCCGGCCGCGCTCGGCACGCAGGTCGTGGGGTCTATCCTGCGTCCTTCGAGCTTCTGCGGTGTCTTCGGCTACAAGCCTTCGCTCGGCGGCATCAACCGCGGTGGCAGCCATGATTTTCTCAGCCAGAGCTGCACCGGCGTATTGGCTGCGTCGCTTGAGGATGCCTGGGTGCTGGCGCGTGATCTCTCCGGCCGCGCCGGCGGCGACCCCGGTTTTCCCGGCATAGCCGGGCCGGAAACCGTCCCTGCCCCGAAAGCGCCTGCAGCCGTCGTCGTGCTCGAAACGCCCGGCTGGAGCGAAGCGTCTGAGGCCGCGCGCCAGACGCTTGCCGACGGACGCGACCGGCTCAAAGCCGCCGGCGTCAAGATTCTCGACCGCAAAACCAGCAGCCTGGTCGAGGAGGTCGAGACGGCCCTTCAGGCGTGTTTCGTTCTCACGCGCCGCATCAACGCCTTCGAAGGCCGCTGGCCTTACAACGTCTATCACGACATGGATGCGAGCAAGCTCAGCCCGTCGGCGGCAGAGCGGATCGTCCAGGCCTTCGAGCTGACGCCTGACGACTACCGGCGCGATCTCGCCCAGCGCGACCAGGTTCGCGCCACCTACGCAAAACTCGCCGGCATTGCCGACTGCTGCATCATGCTGCCCGCGACGGGCCCGGCGCCCCTGGGACTGGAAAGCACTGGCAACAGCGCTTTCGTGGTGGCGGGCTCCATGCTCGGCGTCCCGGGCTGGAACCTGCCGGTGTTTGCGATCGAAGGGCTTCCGCTCGGCCTGCAGGTTCTGGGCTTCCTCAATCAGGATGCCGAACTCGCCGCGCGAGCCGGCGGCATTTACGCAACGCTCGGCAAGGCTGAATTGACGATGGTCGGCTGACACGTCGCATCGAAGCTGGCGTTGATCTAAAGCGCCAACGCCAGCTTCATCCCATCCCAAGCCGGCTCAACATTCGGCGGCAGTTCCGACTTCAGTTTCTCGTAATCGAGATCGGTGTGAAGATTGGTCAGCACGGCGCGCTTCGGTTTCATCCGTGCAACCCATTCCAGTGCTTCCGCGAGGCTGAAGTGGCTGGGATGCCTGCGGTGTTGCAAGGCGTCGATGATCCACAGATCGAGGCCGGCGAGATAGTCCTGGCTGACGGCGGGGATATCGACGACGTCGGGCGTATAGGCCACGGCGCCGAAACGAAAGCCCAGCGCGTCGATGTCGCCGTGCCGCAACCGGAAGGGCATGGCCTCGATCGGGCCGCCGGCGCCATCGATGACGCAAGCCCGGCCGTCTTCGATGTGCCGATGGTCCAGCAACGGCGGATACTGACTGCCCGGCGGCGTCGCGAAAATATAGTCGAAGCGCAGCAGCACGGTTTCCGCAGTAGGCGTGTCCATGTGAATGTCGATCCGCCGCCGCATCTTGATGATCAGCGGCCGCACATCGTCGATGCCGTGAATATGGTCGGCATGGGCATGGGTGACGAGCACGCCGTCGAGATGCTGCACATCGGCGTCAAGCAGCTGCGTCCGCAGATCGGGCGATGTATCGACAAGCGCTGTTGTCGTGCCCTCGGGTCCGCTGCGTTCGACCAGAATGGAACAGCGCTTGCGGCGGTTGCGCGGATTGGCCGGATCGCAATTGCCCCAGCCGACGCCGACCCGCGGCACGCCGCCCGACGAGCCGCAGCCCATGATCGTGATCTGACCGTTCATGCCGCAGTGCCTGTTGCTGCGAGTGGCGGCATCTTCGAAAAAAGCCGCAGCACATTGGCGGTCGTCTGATTGGCGATCTCGTCGAAGGACACGCCTTTGACCTCGGCTAGAACTTTCGCTGTGTCGGCGACCCAGGCCGGCTGGTTGCGTTTGCCGCGATGCGGCACCGGCGCAAGATACGGCGAGTCAGTCTCCACCAGCAGCCGGTCCATGGGAACATCCCTCGCGATCCCACGCAATTCGGTCGAATTCTTGAACGTCAGCACGCCGGAGAAGGAAACATAGAGTCCCAGTTCGAGCCCGGTCTCGGCCAGCGCGCGCGACGAGGTGAAACAATGCAGCAGGGCCTTGAAAGCGCCCTTCCCCATTTCATCGCGTAGGATCGCCGCCACATCGGCGTCGGCGTCCCGCGCATGGATCACCAGCGGCAGGCCGGTGCGCCGCGCCGCATCGATATGGGTGCGGAACACGGCGGCCGCCACGTCGCGTGGGCTCTCGTCGTAATGATAGTCGAGCCCCGCCTCGCCGATGGCGACGCATTTGGGATGGCCGGCGAGCGCGACAAGCTGTTCGACCGTCGTGCCCGGCTCTTCATGGGCGCGATGCGGATGCGTGCCGACCGAGAACCAGACATTGTCGAAGCGTTCGGCGATCGAGCGGTAGACATCGTGGCGGGCAATCGACGTGGCGATCGTGATCATCCGCCCGACGCCGGCTTCGCGCGCGCGCGCGATCGCGCCTGGCATATCCTCGGCGAAGTCGGGAAAGTCGAGATGGCAATGACTGTCGATCAGCACAGTGTCACGCGGGCCGCTCGCCCGCCTCCGGTTCAACGTAACGTGGAAAGATAGGCGTCGGCGCCGGCAATGCCAGCCCGCCGGCAAGCGCAGATGTCGCAGCCGCATGTTTCGTCAAACGCTGATCTGCGGCAACGCCGAGCATATCGAGCAATTTCGCAGCCGCCGTGGGAATCACCGGCTGCACGACAATGGCGATATTGCGCAGCACTTCGGCCGTCACCCACAGGATCGTGCCCATGCGCGCTGGATCGTCCTTGCGCCGCGCCCAAGGCTCTTCGCCAGCAAAATAGCGATTGGCCTCGGCGACCACACGCCATGCTTCCGCCAGCGCCGTATGAATGGCGAATTCGGCCATCGCCTCGCGCGTTTTCGACGCCAACGCATAGGCCTGCGCCAGGATCGCCTGATCGGCCTCGCTCAATGCGCCGGGCGCCGGTGCCTTGCCGTCGCAATTCTTCGCGATCATCGACAGCGAGCGCTGCGCCAGATTGCCGAGATCATTGGCGAGGTCGGCATTGATGCGGTTGACCAGCGCTTCATGCGAATAATTGCCGTCCTGTCCGAACGGCACTTCGCGCAGGAAGAAATAGCGGATCTGGTCGACACCGTAATGATCGGCCATGGTGATCGGATCGACGACGTTGCCGACCGACTTCGACATCTTCTCGCCGCGGCTGAACAGGAAGCCGTGCACAACGATCTGCTTCGGCAGCGCAATCTCCGCCGACATCAGAAACGCCGGCCAGTAGATGGCGTGAAACCGCGTGATGTCCTTGCCGATGACATGCACGTTCGCCGGCCAATAGCGCCAGTCCGGCGCGCTGGTATCGGGATAGCCGCAGGCGGTGAGATAGTTTGTCAGCGCATCGACCCAAACATACATGACATGCTTGTCATTGCCCGGCACCGGCACGCCCCAGTTGAACGTCGTGCGGCTGATCGACAGGTCGTTCAGCCCGCGCTTCACGAAGGCGACGATCTCGTTGCGGTATTTATCCGGCACGATGAAATCCGGCTGCGCCTCGTAATGCGCGAGCAGACGATCGGCATAGTTCGACAGGCGGAAGAAATAGCTTTCTTCCTCCACCCACTCGACCGGCGTGCCGTTGGGCGAGAATTTGTTACCGTCCGACGACGAGGTGATTTCGCCCTCGTCGAAATAGGCTTCCTCGCGCACCGAATACCAGCCGGCATATTTCGACAGATAGATGTCGCCCTTCTTCTCCATTGCGGCCCAGATGGCGCGCGAGGCGGCGTAGTGGCGCGGCTCGGTGGTGCGGATCACATGGTCGGCGCGCGCGTTGAGCAGCGTGCCCATGCGGTCGAATTCAGCGGCCGTGCGGTCGGCAAGCTGCTGCGGCGCGATGCCTTCGCGCCCTGCCGTCTGCTGCATCTTCTGGCCATGTTCGTCCATGCCGGTGATGAAGAACACGTCCTCATCCTCGATCCGCTTGAACCGCGCGATAGCATCGGTGGCGATGCGTTCGTAGGCGTGGCCGATATGCGGTTTTCCGTTGGCATAGGGAATAGCAGTCGTAATGCAGAACGTTGGCTTGCTCGCCATAACAATCCCTGGAGTCATCGCTGCGCGGTCGCTACCGCCGCAGACAGATCTGTAAAGACGTTCAAGATGAAAGCCCGGCGGTCGAGGTTGAGCGCCAGCGTCTCGCGCGCCGAAAGCGCGATCTTGTCCCATACCTCCGCCATAGGCGCAAGACGACGCGCGGTACCCGGATTGCCTGCCTGGGCCCGGACATTGCCGTCGATCCAGTCGAAAATCGTCGAAATCATCGCCTCGAACTCTTCCGTCGCCTCGCGGCCGGTCAGCCGGTCGGCGAATTGATGCACTTTGCGCCAGTCGACCGACGGAAGCTGCGCCAGCAGACCATCGACGGTCTGGATCAATTGCAGGCTGTCGCCGCCCAGAAGGCGCAGGGCGTCGCGTACCGAGCCGCCGGCGCGCCGCGCTGCATCGTCGAGCAGGCGCGGCTCGAAGCCGTTCCAGGGCTCGCCCAGGGCGCGGATCGTCTCGACGATCGTGGCCGGCGCCAGCTCGCCCAGAATGAGCTTACGGGCGCGCGAGCGGATGGTCGGCAGCACCTGCGAGGGGCGATGCGCGACGATGAGGAACAGCGAGCGCGGCGGCGGCTCCTCGATCAGCTTCAGCAGCGCGTTGGCGCTCGATCCATTGAGGTCCTCGGCACTGTCGACGATGGCGACCCGCCAGCCGCCCTCCCCCGACGCGTGATGAAACATCTCGATGGCGCGGCGCGCATCGTCGACGCGGATGTCGGTAAAATGTTTCTTGCCCTTCGGGTCCCAGCTCCGCCGCAGCGACACCACGTCATTGTGCGACTGGGCGAGTATGCGCCGCGCGGCCGGATGCTCGGGATCGACCGTGAGGTCCTGGGCGTTGGCGACCGGCGGCGATTGCGGATCGCCATGGGCCAGCACGAAGCGGGCGAAGCGCCAGGCCAGAGTCGCTTTGCCGATGCCCTCCTTGCCGCCGATGATCCAGGCCTGCGGCAGCTTGCCGGAACGATAGGCCTCAAGCAGTTCCTGCTCTGCGGCTTCATGGCCGAAAAACGCAAACATCTCGCGCGGATGCGGCGCGCCCTTGAAGCGATCGCTGTCGGGAATGGCCTCGCCATCCGATCTTGCCATGGGGCGGCGGCTCATGT
>JAQGJO010000176.1 GCA_028290595.1 Hyphomicrobiales bacterium
GCTCAAGGCCAAGGCCAAACAGGCCGGCTGGCATCACCGCCGGCGCGGACAAGGCCAATGACACCGCCGATCATGTCGCCAATCTGCGCGCCATCGAGGTGACGCCGCATGTGACGCAGAACAATACAATCGGCAAGACCGGCCGCAGCCGTCGCAGCGCGATCGACGAGCGAACCACCCGCCACCCCGGCTATGGCATGTCGCAGACACGCCGTGCGATGATCGAGTGCATCTTCGGATGGGGCAAGCAACACGGCACGATGCGCAAGACCAAACACCGCGGCATCTGCGCCGTCGCGGCCGATTTCATGCTCAACCTGATCGCCTACAACCTGATCCGCATTCCAAAACTGCTCGCCGCATAGCCCGTCGCAGTACAGGCGACCACGCGCAACGCCGATCACCAAACTACACCACCATGCAGCCTGTCGATCGGACAGGAAAATAGACCGGTTGTCGGGTTTTTCAGCGAACTGCTAGCGGCTCGCAATCGAAGCGCAGGTAACATGGCCGAATTCTGGCATTGGGCGAAGGTGGCGTCTGAGGTGGCACGTTTATCCCCTCACACAGAAATGGATCTGCACGTCGTCCAAACCATAGCGGATGAAGAGCAATCTCGTGTCCGACGCTGAGTGCACATCTGCACATAGCTGTCGGAACCTGATGACGGATCTATTTCAGGAGCCTGACGACGCGAGCGGACGCAAGAACGTATTCGGCCTGCCCCTCGCTGAGAGCCGCCCCTGGAGGCGCGATAGGTTCAAATCGGGGATAGGATTTGAACCTATGACCTTCAGGTTATGAGCCTGAAGATTCTCTCTCGGACAGTTGGCAGGAGCGATGAATGTCGTGGCTGCCGACAGATACATCAGATATCGCCTCATGCGGGGCCGGAGAACTCAGGGCGAGGTCGCTTAGCCCCAATCAACTGCGCGCAAGGCGCCGACCAAATTCTAGGCGAAGTTGCTGTCCCATTCGTTCGTTCTATTTGTGCGCTACGACCGCCAAATCCCCCATGTTCGTCGAACGCTTCTTTCACAAATCAAAGTCTGCAGCTTTGATGGCGAGCCAGCCCGCTCGACTCGAGCCTTAAGTACTGCACGACAATAATGTCGGAAGCAGTGCCGACAAAAGCCGACATTACGAGGCGCACATGGCAGATGGCGGGCCATGGCGATCGGCGGAGGAGGCACCATTCGAAACCTGGTCATCCCGACTTTCGCAAAAAGAGCGCGATGAGCCGGGCGCGCCGCCCAGCATCAATCCCCAATGGCGCTTGGCCACGGCGGATGCCTGCCGATCTGGCGGCCGGATATTGTGGGGAGAGGACCATTGAGGCCTTCCTTCGTCGGGTAGGAAAGGATTATCCTTTGCCTCGGGTGAAGGAAGGGCGCCGACAACTATGGCTAATCGACGATCTCGACAAAGCAATCGAACCGAAGTCTCAGGAATTCGACGACGTGGAGTTTTGACGGTGCAACTCGATTTGCCGCGTCACGTGCTGCCCAAGACGCTCGCGGGCGGTAAGCAGGCGTTTTACTATAATATCCCGTCGCACTATCGAAAGCTCGGCTGCCCCGTGCCGAACGAACCGCTCGGCGACTACATGACCGCGTGCGGCGTTGACGGCAAGGGCGGACGCGCCGCGACCATGAATACGCTCTTTGACGAATGGAACGACGCGCGCAAGGGCAAGGTGGCAGAGAACCGCGCCGGCGTGCGCATCGGCACCGTCGATTGGCTTTTTCGCGAATACAAGGCATCGCGCGCCTATCTCGATAAGGTCGGCGAGCGTTCGCGCGGCGGCTATGAATGGTCGATGCAAGCTATCTGCGACACCGTGAGCAAGAAAGGCGACCGCCTCGGCTCGATGCCGATCAAAGTCGTTACGCCGCGCATCGCCGATATGCTCTATGAAAAATTCATCGTGTCCAGCGATAAGGGCACCGTCTTACGACGCGGCGAGAAATGGGTCGGCTTGTGCCGAAAGGCGTGGCGGGTCGTGCATCGCCTCTATCCACACGAATTCGAGACGAAATCGCCGAACCCTTGGCCCGGCGTTACGATGCGCAACCGCGTCAAAGTCGTTAAGCACGCCGTCACGCGCGAGGATGTTTATGTGTTCGCCAAGGGCTGCATTACGGAAGGTAGCGAGTCGGCGATCTCGGCGGCAGCGGCGGCTGTGATCTGTTTCGAATGGCTGCAACGGCCCGAAAACGTGATCGCGGGTCACGTCAAATGGAGCGGCTACCGCGTCAAGGGCAAGCCGCCGACGATTCAAATCGAGCACCACAAGACAGGCGCGATCATCGACCACCCGCTAGAGGAAGAACTCGACGACGGCTCGATCATGCAATTTTACCCCGAGGCCGAGGCCGTGCTGTCGCACCTGAAGCGGCTCGGCACTCCGATGATCCTGCGCGAGATCAAAACCGGCAAAAGCGACGCCGCGAAAACCGTCGGCAAGACGTTCGCTTTTTCGGGCATGCAAAAGATCGT
Source organism: Hyphomicrobiales bacterium (assembly GCA_028290595.1). The sequence continues at coordinate 2,500 of JAQGJO010000176.1, forward strand.
GCAGCGGATGCGCATCGCGTGCGGCCTGCCGGTCGAGTTTACGCTCGACGCCTGCCGGCATGGCGGTATGACCGAACTAGAGGAAGCGGAGCTAACCGAAGGACAGGGCCGCGCCCTGTCGGCACATCGAACGCGCGAGAGTTACGCCGGCTATGCGAAGCGCACCGCGCCGCGCATCTTGGCGGCCACGCGCAAGCGCCACGCGCACGTTATGGCGAACCAAGCGCCGCAACCCGAGCCGCCGCCAGCGCCGGCAAAGGGCCGCCCGCGCATCGTATCCAGCAAGTAACAAAGCGCCCCTCGCCGGGCGCTTTTTTGCGCCATCGCCGAACACAACAGAAACAGACTTTCAGAATGGAGGGGGAGAAGTTGTCAGAATGGATTTTGAGAGAAGCTCGTAACTAGCTGATTTTATTTATACAACATGGCTGGGGCGGGAGGATTCGAACCTCCGCATGGGGGAATCAAAATCCCCTGCCTTACCACTTGGCGACGCCCCAATGCCGGCCGGGCGGGCCGGACGGATCCGGCGCGGTTTCCCTGCGGCAAGGTGGGTCTATAGAGAGACTTCAGCCTTTTCAACCGCCTAAAGACGGGTGCGGAACGGCCCGGATTCCCGCCGGGCGGTGTTGAGGGAGGGCCCGTTTCGTGGGAAACCCGGATCAAAGCCGAAAACGCCCCGGAGAGACGCCCATGACCTATCGCGCCCCCATCGACGACATGCTGCTGGCCCTCAACCACGGCGCCGGGCTGCAGGCCGCCTTGGCCGCCGGGCATTATGGCGATTTCGACGCCGAGATCACCAAAACCGTGCTCGAGGAGGCCGGCCGCTTTGCCAGCGACGTGCTGGCGCCGCTCAATCGGGTCGGCGACAAGGCCGGCATCAAGCTCGACGCCACGGGGGTAACCACCGCGCCGGGCTGGCCCGACGCATACAGACGCTGGACCGCGGCCGGCTGGAACGCGGTGTCCGGTCCGGAAGCCTTCGGCGGCCAGGGCCTGCCGCTGGCGGTCAACGCCGCCTGCACCGAGATCTGGAGTGCCTCAAATATCGCCTTCGGCCTGTGCCCGCTGCTAACGCTGTCGGCCATCGAGGCGCTCGACGCCCACGGCAGCGCCGCGTTGAAGGCGATTTATCTGGAGAAGCTGGTGACCGGCGCCTGGACCGGCACCATGCAGCTCACCGAGCCGCAGGCCGGCTCCGACGTCGGCGCCTTGCGCTCGCGCGCCGAACGCGCGGCGGACGGCAGCTACCGCATCACCGGGACCAAGATCTTCATCACCTACGGCGACCACGACATGACCGACAACATCGTGCATTTCGTGCTCGCACGATTGCCCGATGCGCCTGCCGGCACCAAGGGCATCTCGCTGTTCCTGATTCCAAAGTTCCTGGTCAACGCCGACGGCTCGCTGGGCGCACGCAACGACATCCATGCCTCGGGCGTCGAGCACAAGCTCGGCATGCACGCCTCGCCGACCTGCACCATGACCATGGGCGACAAGGGCGGCGCGGTGGGCTACCTGATCGGCGAGGAAAACAGGGGCATGCTGTGCATGTTCACCATGATGAACCAGGCGCGGCTCGGCGTCGGCCTGGAAGGCGTGGGCATCGCCGACCGCGCCTATCAGCAGGCTCTGGCCTTCGCGCAGGAGCGCAAGCAGGGCCGCGCGGTGGCTAAGAAGGGCGACGGCATGGACGCGATCATCGTGCATCCCGAGGTCAAGCGGATGCTGATGCAGATGCGCGCGCTGACCTCCGCCGCACGCACCATCTGCTACGCCTCCGCTGTG
>JAQGJO010000246.1 GCA_028290595.1 Hyphomicrobiales bacterium
TCTTCATGGGTTTTCCTTTTCCGTGACCGGGCTGCCAGAGAGGCCGTTCATGGAAGATATGGATACTTGCACAGGGCCACGCCACGGTTTTCGGCGCGTTCTCCCTTTGCCGTGCCGCCTATCCGAAAGATTGAAAGATTCTCCCGGATCTCAATTGTGCGAGACGCCGTTGCCCTTGCCGTTCTGCCCGATGGCGTCCGGCACGAAAGGCGCCTCGCGTGTGACCAGGACGGCGGCTTGCGTGCGGTTCTGCAGCAGAAGCTTCTTCAGCAGGGCGCGGATGAGATATTTGACCCGGCCGAGGCCGACATGCATCGCCGCGGCGATCACAGCGTTGGTGCAGCCATGGCCGATCAGCCGCAACAGGCGCTGCTCTCCCGGCGTGAGGGATTGCAGGATCTCGCGGCGAAGATTTCGGTCGACCATCGCGCGCGCGATCGACGTCGGGATCACGATATGGTCGGCCTTCATCAAGGCGATGATCGCGAGAAGATGATGAAGGTTGTCGCTGCGGAAGGCGACGCCGTCGCCCGATTGAACGGCCTCCATGACCTTCTCCGCGCTTTTTTCTCTAATGACGACGAGGAGCTTGCCGCGCTGCTTCAGCGTCCGCAGCTCGTTGATCCGGCGACTGTTGTATCGCGCTAGAGCAGCCGAATTCATGATGATGATGTCTGGATCGTCGGCAAGAGCGGACTCGTCCGCAAGTGCCACGCGAAAACGATGCGCTACGCGTGAAGCGGCTTCTCCCGGCAAATGGAGGAAGCGATTGATTTCGCTCTCCAGATGGCGGTCGCCGACGATGACAATCAAATAGCGGTTGTTCACGTCATTCATCGCACTGGGCCGACGCTTTCTTTTTGCGAATCTCGATGGCGCAGGGCGTGCTGCAGGTCTGCACCCCTGTGGCTCGACCTTATCTGTCCCTGCCGTCGCGCGTCCGGCGCGTCCGATGCGATCCGCATTTCATGCGGATGCCCGAAAGAGATTGCCATTCGCTCCATTCGTTCTTGAAGACGCGAATGGGAAGGATGGGCGCGGATGGCGGCCAGAATGAGCCGTCCGATCTGCCGCAAGGGCGATTTGAGTTTCATCCGCGCGCCTTATCCTGAGCTCGTCATGTTGTCCGTCGCTCGCCACTCCGGCAGCACGGGCCGTCAATAACCGCGAGGTTCAGGCGATGCGATACATCAAAGAGACGTCCATTCTGGCGTTGGCCTTCGCGCTCGCGGGGTGTGGCAGCGGCATATATCCCTCGAACGGGGTCACGCCCAATTTCAGCTTTCCCGTGACGACGAACGAGACGCCCTACAGCCAATGCCTGACGGGCTTGGCGAAAATTCCAGGCAACAACCTTCCGACCTTCGCCGTCGGTGAATTGGCCGACAAGACGGGCCAGCTCTCGACCCAGAGCGGCAGCGGATACAGCACTGTGCTGTCGCAGGGTGTCTCGGAAATGATGATGAGCGCGCTCTTCAAGACCAACAAGGTACGCATGGTCGAGCGTTTCGACCTGCGGGTGCCCTTGGCTGAAATGCGCATGACGGAGCAGGGCCTCGTCACCCGGCAGGGCGGCACGACGCAGCGCGGCACGATCCGCGGCAGCGACTTCGTGATCGTCGGCGCGCTCACCGAGCTGAACTACAACATCGTCAGCGAAGGCGCTCGTCTCGCCATCGGCGGGATCGGCGGCGGCGCCAGGACCGTGGTCATCAACGTCGCTTTGGACATGCGGGTCATCAACTCGCGCTCCTTCGATGTCAGTTACATCGCCGCGCTTCAAAAGCAAATCTATGGCTACGAAGTGGAGGCGAACGTCTTTCGCTTCTTCGGCAACCAGCTCGTCGAGTTCGACGCGGGACGTATTCAAAACGAACCGCTTCAGCTCGGCGTCAGATCCGTCGTCGAAATGGGGGTCTACCAGATCATGACGGAGTTCCTTGGCCTGCCGGGGACGCAAGACTGCGCTCTCGTGCAAGTCAATCCCTACGAAAACTACTTAACCAAGAAGGAGACTTGATATGTCGAGCACGTTTAAGAAGGCCCTCCTCGCGGGGGCGGCCAGCCTGGCCTTGGCGACGGGTTTCGCCGCGGCTCCGGCCAGCGCTTTCGACCGTACCTACTGGAAGTTCTACCTCACGATCGATCCCTGCGTTGATATCAACGTGGATCTCAATCCGGACTCGTTGACGACCGTCGAGATCGAACAGAAGTCGGTGGGCGACATCACCGCGATCTCGATCGTGAAGGAGATCAGCATCGCCCAACCGGACACCGGCAATTCCGGCGGTTACGGCCACGGCGAGCACAACAACAACCACCACAATAACAACAACCCCGTCCCGCCGATGGACGCCCTGACCGAGCTCGGTCAGATCGTCAGTTCGGCCACGGCCGTGGCCAACAACGTCAATGTCCAAAGCGTGACGGAAGGTGTCTTCGCCGACATCAGCCAGCTCGCCCAGGGCAGCTACCATGGCGGCGGCAGCGTGTTCGCCAAGTCCAAGGTCGTTGACATCGAAAACCTGATGGTCGACAGCGCGGCGACCGCGGTGTCGAACAACGTCAACCTGTCGGTCGATCCCGCTTCGATCATCGCCGACACGACGGTCGTCGCGAACATCGCGCAGACCAGCTACATGGACGTGACCGCGAAGTCGATCGTGAAGGACGTCACTTTGACGAACTTCTCGAACCTGGGCTCTTTGACGAGCCCGGTGATCAGCTCCGTCGCCACGGCCGTTGGCAACAACGTCAACATCAGCGTCGCGGTCCCGACGCCGTAATGGTTGCGCCGGGGGCGGAAGCTCCGCCTCCGGCGTCTTCCGCGTTTTCGATCACTTCCTTTTCCAGGAGATCCAACATGAAAATGTTTTTGGCTCTGGCCGCCCTCGCCTTCGCGGTCTTGATGGCGCAAACCGCCACCGCGCAGATGATGGGCAACGGCCCTTACAGTTTTCCCGCGCGCAACAATTCCTTCGCGGCGCAGGCGCAGATCACGCAGAAATTGAACAGCAACGGCGGCGCCGGTAGCGGAATGGATGCACTCAATCAGTATGTCTACAACTCGTCGTCCACCGCGATCGGCAACTACAACCAGGTGACTGTCGGCGACAATTCGACGGTGACGGTGGATGCCAATCAGGATGCGTCCGGCAATCAAGGCGCCGAGTCGACGACCGAGTCGACGATCAAGAACATTGTGAAATAGCGCGCCGCGCCGGCGCTCAACCAGCCCCGGGCGATCGCCCGGCGACCTTTAGCGGGAGCGGATCATGACGTCATTAAAGCTTGGAATGTTGGCGGCGCTGGCTTGGTTCGCGGCGGCGGGTGCGGTCTATGCCCAGGGCGGAACGCCCCGTGCCGATGAGAAAATGTCGACCAGCCAGCTGCTGGCGTCGGCGGAGGCCGGCAATGTCGAAGCGCAGTATGCGGCAGCCGTCTTGCTATTGTTCAATGGCCTGCCTTCGGTATCTGAACTGTCGCAAAACCCCGCCAAGGCCGAGGCGCTGGCCGTCCGCTACCTCGACGCCGCTTCGCTGAAGAACAATGCGCCGGCGCAATATCTGCTTGGCACGCTTTATCTGTCCGGACGCGGCGTGCCGGCGGACGTCGCGCGCGCGCAAGCGCTCTTCCTGGCCTCCGCCGACGGGGGAAACACCGATGCGCAAAACGCGCTCGGTCAGATATTGCGAAAGGGGCAGGCCGGCAAGCGCGACGACAAGGCAGCCGTGTCCTGGTTCACCAAGGCGGCGGAGCAAGGCAACATGCTGGCCTTGACCAATCTCGGCTACATGTATAGCCACGGCCTCGGTGTCGCGAAGAACGAGGAGAAGGCGATCGAGATCACCTCGCGCGCCGCCCAAGCCGGTGTGGAAGAGGCGCAACATAACCTGGGCTGGATGTACCAGCAGGGACGGGGCGTCCCCGCGAGCAGCGCCGAAGCGATGACATGGTATCTGCGGGCTGCGGAACGTGGCTATGCGCCGTCGGCGCTGAACGCGGGCTTCGTTTATGCCAAGGGCGAAGCCGGCGGCGATGTGCGCGACCAATTGGTCGAGGCCGTGAAATGGTTCGCCCTGGCAGCGACGTCGCGTGACGAAGCGATCCGCGAGACGGCGAA
>JAQGJO010000252.1 GCA_028290595.1 Hyphomicrobiales bacterium
TCCATCTTTTCCTTGGTGCCGTCGCGCAGCGCATAGGAATAGAAATTCGGCTTCACACATTCCATGCTGGAGAGCGAAGCCCCCAGCTTTTCGGCCATGACGATGCCGTCGCCCATGCAGCCCAGGCCGCCATCGACCATCTGCAAGCGCTCGAGACCGGGAACGAAGCGGCCCAGCATGGCGGGATTGCGTGAAAAGCCGCCGGAGGCAAAAATGATGGCCCGCTCGGCGCGCAAGGTAATCCCGTCGGGACCGCTGACTTTGAATCCACTGCCGTCGCGTTCGATATCGCCGACCGGAAAATGATAGCAGATCGAGACGCCGAGACGTTTCGCGCTGCGTGTCAGGACTTCCAGCAGGCGCTGGGAATCGGTTGCGTGACAGCGGGGCACATTCATGCCGATGCCGATATCGACATCCCAGAAGGTGACGCCATGCTCCTGCAACCAATAATAGGTGTCGAGTTGATTTTTCAGATAGGCGTCGACGAGCGATGGGTCAGACTGGCCTTTGCCGCTTCGCTCCATGTCCTGGCGAAAGGTGTCGTCGCTGTCGACGATGCGGTCGCGACGCTGCAGGTCTGTGTCGATGAAGGCGAAATATCCGCCGGAAGCCGCTGTCGAAGACTGCAGCGAGGTGCCGCGCTTTTCGCAGACGATGACGCGGAGCCCGCGCTCGGCAGCCTCGATCGCCGCGCAAAGTCCGGCACAGCCGGCGCCGACAACGATGAGGTCGGCGACGGTGGGTACCCCGTTCACGCGACCGCCTCCATGATGATCTCGGCTTCGCGCAGGCCGATCTCCGCCGGATTAAGCACGGGAATGCCTGCAAGGCGCTTGATGTCTTCGGTTTTGAGGTGAACAGGGATCAAAGCCATTCCGAAAGGAATGATCACGCCGGCGCCCTTGTTCTTGGCGTTGATTGCAATCTCGGCCGCGCGCGCCAGCATTGCTTCATTGCTGGCATGCGCCTCGGGCAGTTGGAAATTCAACGGCTCCATGTGGACGCAGCGATGGCGGATGTTGAATTGGTCGAGGATATCGTTCGCCTCTTTCATCAGAGACGTATTCGGCGCGATCATGCCGAATGTCGGGGCAATCTGCAGAGCGGCGTTGAAGACCGACTCGCCAAATCCAATCACCGGTATTTTCAGGAGACGGCGAATTTCCGCGTAGCCCGGATCATAGACGCAATGCACCATAACGGCATCGACGCCGTCTTCTTCGGCCTTTCTGGCTGCGGCGATAAATTCGGGAATGATCGGCTCAAAGTCGCGCCAGGTCAGGTCGCGCTTGAAGGTGCAGCCGGAGGCCGGAAAGCCGAACTCAAGCTCCGTCTTCGGTCCGCAATATTTCTTGAGGACGTCCATGCGCATGTTGATTTCGAGATCGGGATAAACGGATCGAGCGCTCGGAAAAATAACGCGTAGGCGCATGTTTTGACCTCCCTTGCCGATCGCGGTCGATCGGATCGTTTTATCTGCATCTTTTGGGTGATGGAAGATTTGGCGCCGCGTTGAGCACCCAAGATCACCGATCCGATGCAGTTGCACCGGATCGGTAATTCCTTGTTCGTTTCCTCAGTTTCAAGCGCGCCTTATTTCGGCTGCGTCTATTAAATGAACGTGTTCATTTTCTGCAAATTGACACCCGTCTCTGCTCCTGTCAACAACGTCGTTGCGCGTTCTGACGCTGCCAGGCCGTTGTTGCAGTGCGGTAAGCGCGCTTGGTGGTTTCTCTTGGCGGTCATTAGAGAACGAAACAAAGTCGAGCGGCGCAGGCGCATCATGCGTGCGGCCTTCGAGCTGTTCGCCGAAAAGGGCTTCGATGAAACGACGACCCGCGCCATCGCCAAGCGCGCCGGCGTCGCCGTCGGCACGATCTTTCTCTATGCGCAGGACAAGATGGACCTATGCCTGCTCAGTATTCATGGTGAAATCGAGACGTTGAACGAACAGGCCGAGGCCGACGACCAGGGCGGTGTGCTCATCGAGCGGCTGACGCGGTTCTTTCGTCCGCGCTATAAATTCTGGAGCAAACACCCCAAACTGTCGCGCGCCGCGGCGCACGAAATGGCACGCGTCCACGAGCCTAGCGAGAATAACATCGAATCCGAGCGCGCCAACGCCCAGCGGGCGAATACGAGGGCCAGGCTGGGTGAGATTGTGGCTTACAGTATCCGGACAGGCGAGCTGCGCTCCGGCCTCGATCCCGATGCCGTCACCAGCATCCTCTTCGATATCTATCTGGCGGAACACCGGTCCTGGCTCGGCATTGAACCGTTGCGGCCGGAGACCGGCCTGCGCAAATATCTCGAACTCGTGCGGATTGTGCTGGGCGGGATGAACCCGGCCATGGAAGCTGAAAAAGAGAGCAGGGCGACCGGTCGGCGAGCCATTGCGGACCCCGCGCGGCCACGCACACAGGCATGACGGAATTATAAAGTAGGCATTGGAGGGAACAATGTTGACACGCCGCTCGATGATTTTCGGCATTGCAGGCGCCTGCGCAGCGACTTTCTTCCCAGCCCATGCGCAGACCTATCCGGACAAGGCGGTCAAGCTCGTTGTGCCCTATGCCGCCGGTGGCGGAACGGATGCGATCGCGCGGCTCGTGGCGCAAGCGGTGAGCGAGCAGCTCGGCCAGACGATCATCGTCGAGAACAATGGCACCGCCGGCGGCAATGTCGCCTCGCAGCAGGTCGCCGCCGCACCGGCCGATGGCTACACTGTCCTCATGGCCAATCAGGGACCGATGGTCGTCAATCCGCATCTGTTCAAATCGATGAAGCTCGATCCGCTGCAGGCGTTCGATCCGGTCACGCTGATCACCTCGGCGCCGCTGGTTCTGGTCGTGCCGGCGAAGTCGAAACTCACCTCGTTCAAGCAGTTCCTTGAGGAGGCAAAAGCCAGTTCCGGCAAATTGAGCTACGGCAGCGCCGGCAATGGGTCGGCGAGTCATCTGGCGGTCATTCTTCTGGCGCAGGTCGCCGGCCTCGAATTTGCCCATGTGCCCTATCGCGGCGCGGGGCCGGCGCTTAACGATTTGGTCAGCGGCCAGACCGATTTCATGATCACGACCATGCCGTCGGTGATGGGCCAGATCGAAGGCGGCATCGTCAAGGCGCTGGCGGTGACGACCAAGGATAGAACGAAGAAACTGCCGGCTGTGCCGACGATCGCCGAAAGCGGCTTTGCGCAATATGACACCGGCGCATGGTACGGCTTTGTCGTTCCGAAGGGCACGCCGGCAAGCATCATCGCGACCTTGCGCAAGGCAACAGTCGCGGCCATCAACAAGGACGTGATCAAGGCGCGCTTCGCCAACGAAGGTGCGGAGCCGATCGGCTCGGAGCCGGCCGAATTCGCAGCGATGATGCAGTCTGAATCGCGGCGCTGGGCGGACGTCATCGGCAAAACGAAGATCGAATTGAACTGAGCGCGCAATTAGGTCCGCCAGGCAGTCCTTCCCAAAATAGAAAATCCGGTCCACAACGCCGTTTCCGGGGCGGCCAAGTTTGGAGAAATCATGGCGGCGACGATTATCGATTCAATTGTTCTTGGCGATATTTTCAGCGCTGCCGACATGCGCGAGATTTTCTCCGACCGGCAGCGGACGCAATACTATCTCGACATCGAGGCGGCGCTGGCGCGGGTGCAGGCGCGCCTGGGCATTATTCCGCAGGAGGCCTGCGACGAGATCGTCAGCCATTGTTCGGTCGACAAGATCGATTTTGCCCGCCTGAAAATCCAGACCGAGCGCATCGGCTATCCCATTCTCGGGGTCGTGCAGCAGCTTGTCGGGTTTTGTCGCGACGGATTGGGCGAGTGGTGCCACTGGGGCGCGACGACGCAGGACATTACCGATACGGCGACGATCATGCAGATCCGCGCTGCGCTCGATCTGGTAGAGCGTGATCTGAACGCGATTGCGGCCGCGCTGGCCGATCTCGCGTTGCGTTATCGCGATACGCCGATGGCGGCGCGCAGCAATCTGCAGCAGGCGGTGCCGATCACCTTCGGCTATAAGGCGGCGGTGCTGCTGGCGGGCTTCCAGCGTCATCTCGAGCGGTTGCGCGAGTTGCGGCCACGGGTGCTTGTCGGCGAATTCGGCGGCGCTGCCGGCAATCTGTCTTCGCTCGATGGGAGAGGGCTCGAGGTTCAGGCGGCGCTCTGCGCCGAGCTTGGTCTGGGCCAGCCCGACATCGCCTGGCACACGATGCGCGACCGTATCGCCGAAGCTGGATGCTTTCTGGGCCTTGTCTGCGGCACGGCGGGTAAGATCGCGATGGATGTGAAGCTGATGATGCAGACCGAAGTGGAAGAGGCGTTCGAGCCGTTCCACGAGGGGCGCGGATCGTCGAGCACCATGCCGCAGAAGCGCAATCCGATCTCCTCGGCTTATATTCACGGCATCGCCTCGTCGGTGCGCTATCACGTCGCCGCGCTGCTCGACGCGAATATCGCCGATCACGAGCGCTCGACCGGGCCTTGGCAGATCGAGTGGATTTCGCTGCCGGAAATTTTCTGCCTGTCATCGGGAGCTTTGGCGCAGACGCGCCATCTGGTTGCAGGCTTGCAGATCAACGAGGCCGGGATGCGCAAGAATCTCGACATCACCGGCGGGATGATCGTTTCCGAGGCGGTGATGATGGGGCTCGGGCCGGCGCTCGGCCGTCAGCGCGCCCATGATGTCGTCTACGACATCTGCCGCGAGGTGATCGCAACCAAGCGTCCGTTCCTCGACCTGCTCG
>JAQGJO010000270.1 GCA_028290595.1 Hyphomicrobiales bacterium
TTGGTCCGCATGGAAAGCTTTTTTCGGTTTGCCGCGCGCCGACCCAAATCGTGGCGGTCAAAACAAAAGCCCCTTACCGCAATGTTGCGATCTTTTTATCGGGCTTGAAACCGAACTTCGGCGCGCCAGTGCGAATAGCGTCCACAATATAGGTTTGTGCAAGGTGTCCGTAGTGCTTTTCAACCATGACGGTATTGGCATGGCCCAAATTCTTCGCGACGACCAACAGCGGCACGCCGTTCATCACAGCATGACTCGCCCACGTATGGCGCAAACCATGGATGCCTACTGGTGGAGTGATCTTCGCGCGCGCGCACGCCTCGCGCATTGGCCGATTTTGATGTGAGGCCTTCCAAGGCTCGCCGTCCGCACGCCGGAACATCAATTGCGATCTGGCTCGGCCTGCGCAAGCCTGCCGGAAAAATGCAACACCTTGATCGGTGAGCACGACATGGCGGACCTTACCCGATTTTGACTTGCGAATATTCACTGTGCCCGCGTCCGGGTTAAAGTCCTCAACCTCCAATCTGGTTAGCTCGCCATAGCGGCATCCCGTTTCCAACGCAGAAATGACCAGCGGTCGAAAATCAGGGGCGCAGGCGTTGATTAGACGCTTCGCCTCAGCAATGGAAAGATAACGAACGCGGGCCACATCAACGTCTCGGAAGGGCTTAACCCTTCGCCCCCAAGCGTCGTTCGACACGACGTGCTTTTCGTCATACGCATGATTGAGTGCAGCCTTCAAGATCGTAAGCACACGGTTTGCGCTTGACCGGCGACGTCGGATTGTTTCCGCATCGTCAGTGGCTTCTTTATAGTTTTGCCGCTCTCCCTTCTTGGTGCGGACAAATGCCGGGGCGCTCGCGAGCGCGGCTAGCCACTTACGGATTTTATCGCTGGTGAGGCTGACTAACTCAACGTCGCCGAGCTTCGGCAATATGTGCGCAACGGCTCGCCGTTGGGTGTCTTCAGTCGGCCGCCCCTGTGCCTCCAGGAAGTCGATGTAATTGGCAAGGGCCTTCCGGACGGTGAGGCGGCCCTTGGGCTTGCCTTCAGCGGCGTCCACGGCTGTGAGCGCCTTGCGGTGCGCTTGTTCGAAGTTAAGCACCCGCTCGCCGTCGGCCTCCTTGACGTCGTCCGCCAGCCCCAACGGCTCGATGGAGTAGGCCGATCCATTGTAGCGCCGGAGGAACCAACGCCCTTCTGCGGCACCCTCATTGCGCTGATAGCCGACGTGCGAGCGGCCGGGGACGAGTGTGCGGAAATGCGCCTGCCGCCCGGGCTTCAGCTTCCGCCGCTGGGTGCGGCTTTCGATTTTCGATTGAGTTGTTGCGCCCGCCATTGACTTCCCCCGTTTGCCGACCAAAGATGAACTAAAGATAGCCGGATAGGTCCCGGTTTGCCTCGGTTTGAGGTGGTTCTAAGTATCGACTTTTACTGGTGTTTCGGCAATGTTTAAGTTTTCCTCAGTTCGCAGAAACGGCCCTCTCACGGCGAAAACAGGAGTTCGATTCTCCTAGGGAGCGCCACCCAGTACTCATCTGGCAACCCGGATGGTCCCATTCCGGCCTGTCGGCACCGATTGTTCAAGCGTTCGCGGAGACAACGACCCCATGGCCTGTTGGGCTCGATCCGGCTTCGTGGGTAAAGATCATCGCCGTCGATGTATCTGATCGCGTGGTGCCGGCAGGCATTGCCTTCTGCGCCGTGCAGATTTCCACGACCTCATTCCAGCGCGACAGGAAAGCATCCACACATGCAGGGTCGAACTCAAGCTCTCTCTTTTCTTCGAGATATTTGCGCGCGACCGGCAGCGGCATCGCCTGCTTGTAGGGCCGCTTTGTCGTCAAAGCGTCGAACACGTCCGCAACCGTTACAATCCGGGCGGCGATCGGAATTTGCAACTGCTTGAGGCCGTTGGGATAGCCGCTGCCATCCCAACGTTCGTGATGAGCGTTGGCTATCGTCGCACCGAGTTGAATCAACTCGCAATGGCTGTTCGCAAGAATCCGTCCGCCAATCGCCGCGTGAGTTCGGATGGTCGCCATCTCGTCGTCATTCAACCGTCCCGGCTTGAGTAGAATACTGTCGGGAATGGCCACTTTACCGACATCATGCAGCGGCGCCGCAAGATATATATCGCGACACAGCCGCGGAGGAAGGCCTAGTTCTTCGGCGATGATACGGCTGTATTTGGCGACACGAAGCGTATGTTCACCGGTGTCGTTGTCGCGGTATTCGACCGCGAGGGCCAAACGCAGGATGATCTCCTCTTCGCGTTCCTGAAGTTTTCGCGTGGCAGCGGCAACTTCGCTTGCGAGGTCGGCGGCGCGATCACTCAGCTTTCTGACGGCGACTCCGAGCTTGATGAGATTGCGCAGTCGGATATTCATCTCCATGGCTTGCGGACGCTTCGGCAGAAAATCGGTGGCGCCGGCTTCGAGCGCCTTCATGCGAATCGCATCGGTCTGGATCGACGTAATCATCACGATTGGAATATCGGCGAACTTCGGAAGCGCACGAAGTTCGCGGATGAAAGTTATGCCGTCCATTTTCGGCATCTCGTAATCCACCAGCACGATATCGAAATCGCATTCGCTTGCGGCGGCTATTGCTTGCACAGGATCCAGGAAAGCCGTGGCCTGAACCAGGCCATCGGCTTCGATCAGTCGCTTCATGAAATCGAGGACGGAGCGGCTGTCGTCCACGAGAAGTGCTTGAGTGCGCATTGGCCAGTCTCTCTGGGGTCGAAAATCGACCAGGTTACAAAGCCTACTCCGCTGCACTTAACGTAGAACTAAATGCCGGAATGGCTTGCCGCTGGCACCTTGGTGACTGTTATTAGGGCCGCTGACGGATGGACCTTCATCGCCGAGGATAGCAAAATCACTGGGCTACATCACTCAGAGCGGCCTGGCACCGATGCAATAAGTCCTGGATGTCCGGTACGGCTTGTCCTGCTATTAAATTATATAGTTATTTCATTCGTATAAGGGTCCGTAGTTTTACTGAATGGCGCATCAGATATTGTCCCCACTGCCAAATCGAACGAGACATCCATTGCTCAGCCGGCGTGATGCATTGTTGCGAACGGCGGGGCTGACGGCCGTGAGCCTGCTGCCGGCCACGCCTTGGCGCGGCATTGCAGCACCGCTGTCCAGGCCGGTTCAACGCGAACAGATCGACGCCGCATTGCAGGCGCCAGTCGCTGCGCGCGAAATACCGGGCGTGGTGGCGATGGCCGCGAATGAAACGTCTGTCATCTATCAGGGCGCATTCGGCTTCCGCGACATGACCATGGCGACGGCGATGTCGGCCGACACGGTGTTCCGCATCGCCTCGATGGTCAAACTGCTGACGTCGGTCGCAGCACTGCAACTGGTCGAGCGCGGCAAACTGAAGCTCGATGAGCCGGCCGGCCAAATCGATCCGACGCTCGTCTCGCCGCAAGTGCTGGTCGGCTTCGATGCCAAAGGCGTCCCGCAGCTTCGTCCGGCGCAAAAACCTCTCACGCTGCGCAACCTGCTCACGCATACGTCAGGCCTGAGCTATCCGCTGTGGGACAGCAATGTCACACGTTACCTCAAATTCGCGCGGGGCAAGCCGGCCCTGCCGCCGATGCCGCTGATGTTCGAACCCGGTACGAAATGGGCCTATGGCGGCAGTCTCGACCGCGTCGGCCGGATGGTGGAAATCGCCGCCGGGCAGAATTTTGAGCGATATCTCCGCGACAACATCACCGGCCCGCTCGGCATGAACGACACGGTCCCATCGATCACGGAGGCGCAGCACGCGCGCCAAGCCAGCCTGCATGTGCGGGGCGCGGATGGCAAACTGGTCGCGCAGCCGCTTGGAAAGCTGGCCGCGCCAAAATCGTTTTCAGGCGGCGGCAGCATCTATTCCACCGCGCCGGACTATCTCACTTTGCTGCAAGCGCTGTTGAACGGCGGCAGTTTTCGCGGCGCCAGCATCTTGCGGCCGGAAACCGTGACGATGATGTCCGTCAACCAGATCGGCAATCTGGAGGCCGGAATTCTCAAGACGGCGAATCCGGCGCTGTCGAACGACGTCGATTTTTTCCCGGGCCGGCGTCTGCGATGGGGGCTCGGCCATATGATCAATATCGATCCCGTCCCCGACGGCCGTAAGGCAGGCAGCCTGACCTGGGCCGGCCTGTTCAACACCTATTACTGGATCGATCCGGCGACGCGGATCGCCGGCGTGGTCATGATGCAGATTTTGCCCTTTGCCGATGCACAGGCGCTCATGACCTATCGGCAATTCGAGCGGGGGATTTGTCACGCGGTCAGGCCGGCGTGAATGGCGCTATGAGCAGGGCGAGCGATGGCCCGGGGTGTTTCCCCGAGCCATCCCGGCGCGATCATCAGAAGCGGCGCCATCCGCCGTAGTACGCCGGTGCGCCGTAATACCCCGGCGCGCCGTAATAGCCATAGCCCGGTCCGTAGCCGTAAGCCTCCGCCGCAACGGTGGCGGCGACGGCGAC
>JAQGJO010000320.1 GCA_028290595.1 Hyphomicrobiales bacterium
GCCGATCATCTCTTCGACAAATAACCAGCCGGCGCTCTACGAAGCCCTGCTGCGCCTGCGGCTCGAGAACGGCGACGTCATGTCGCCGGCGGCGATCTTCCCTATCGCCGAGAAGACCGGGCTCGTCCAATTGCTCGACCGTCGTGTTCTCGAACTTGCGCTTGAGCGCATGAGCGCCGAACCGGCCTTGCGCCTGACTGTCAATGTGTCCAGCAAGACCGTTCACGACATCGGCTGGGTAGACCAGATTCAGGCCTTGCTTGCGATGCATCCCGGCACCGCCGAGCGCCTGGTCATCGAGATCACAGAAACCTGCGCGATCGAGGATATTGAATCGACGTGCCGGGCAATCAGCGACATCAAGGCGCTGGGAGTCAAAGTGGCGATGGACGATTTCGGCGCCGGTCACACCTCGTTCCGCAATCTGCGCCGCCTGCAGGTCGACATGATCAAGATCGACGGCGCGTTCATTGAAAACCTGACGCGCTCCGCTGACGACCGCTTCTTCGTGCGCACCTTGATCGAACTCGCCAAGCATCTGTCGATCCCGGTCGTGGCCGAATGGATCGAGAACCGCGAAACCGCCGACCTGCTGACCGAATGGCAGGTGGACTATTTCCAGGGCGATTTTTTCGGCGCCGCCTCCGAGGATACGATCACCGCTGCCGCCCCCGGCCGGATGTCCGCATAGGCCGCAAAGCTTCAGCCCGCGCCGATGAACGGCGCGTTGCTATGGTGAAGGCTCAAACAATATTTCAAGCCCCGGGAACTGGCCCAGGTTCGCAATGCGCAGCGAAATCTGCTAGAAGCCGGGACAATAACAATCCGGGGGGAGCGCGATGTTTCACACAACACCGTTATGTATCCACCGCATTTGGACCGCAGGACTGTTGCTTCTGGCGGCATCCGGAATTGCCATTGCTCAGCCGGCTTCAGATGACCGCCTGCCATGCCAGGGCAATGTCGTTCGCTACGTCATCCCCTATCCACCGGGTTCCCCGATCGACGTGGTGGTGCGAAGGATCGCACTCGCGACCGTTCTCGGCAGCCAGATCATTATCGACAATAAGTCCGGCGCCTCAGGCTCGATCGGCGCGACGGAAGTTGCAAAAGCCGCGCCCGACGGCTGCACCGTGCTTGCAACTGTGCAGGATCCCGTCGTCTCGAATACAGCGCTCATTGCGGGGCTCACATACGACGTTCCACGCGACTTCGCCTTTGTCACAAAACTCACGGCGAGCAACCCGGCGCTGATTGCTCATGCAAGCGTCAAGGCGAACACACTTGCCGAACTGGTCGATCTGGCCAAGAAAAACCCCGGTACTCTGAAATACGGAACATTCGGAGTCGGATCCTTTCCTCACATCATCGTCGAGGCCTTCGCCAAAAAGGCCGGCATATCGCTCCTTCACGTCCCGTACCGGGGGCCTCCCCAGGCTTTGCAGGATATCGTGACGGGCGCCATCGATCTCACCGTCGGTGGAATCGCGTCCGGACCTCTGATCGACGAAGGTAAACTCAAGCCTCTTGCGCAGATCGGCACGCGCCGCGCCTGGATTCGCGACACACCGACATTCGCCGAGTCAGGCTATGGCGACCTCATATTCACCACGCCCATCTGGGTTGGATTGCTGGTGCCAGCCAAGACGCCGAAGCGCGCGATCTCGAAACTTGCGACAGCGAGTCGGGCTGCCATCGAGGCTCCCGAGGTGAGAAAATTTCTGGCCGACCTTGCCTTCGAGCCCGTCGGCAATTCGCCGGAAGAATTCGAAGCGCAATGGCGCGCGGAATTCGATTCGATACCGCCGCTCATCCGATCCCTGGGGATCACCGCACAATAACTCTCGTTAACAGCACGGAGAAATGAAGTGCCCGAACAGATCCGCACCACACATGTCGGTAGTCTGCCAAGGCCCGTGGACCTGATCGAGCTTCTGCGATCGCGGCACGAGAACAAGACCATTGATGAAAAGCAGTTCCAGGCGCGCTGTCACGAAGCGGTGGCGGAGTGCGTCGCAAAGCAGGTCGAGTGTGGCATCGACTATGTTTCCGACGGCGAAATGTCGAAAGTCTCCTACGCCTACTATGTCCAGGACCGGCTGATCGGAATGGAAGCGGCAAAGGTCGCGGAAGCCAGCGGTGCGCAATTAACCCGCTTTCAGCGACTGCAGCTTGAATATCCTGAGTTCGCCGACTTCATGGAGTTTCGCGCCAAGAGCAATGCCGGTCCGGCATCCGTCAGGCCGCCGATCTGCACCGGCCCCTTGTCGTATCGCGACACCTCTTTCGTCGAAACAGATATCGACACCCTGAAACAGGCGGCGCAAGCAGCGGGCGCTTATGCAGGTTTCATGACTGCAGCATCGCCCGGCGTCGTCGCCATGTTTGCGTCCGCAAGCAGCTATTACACACGCGAAGATGATTATGTGTTCGGCCTGGCCGACGCCCTGCGGCCCGAATATGAGGCCATCGTCTCGGCGGGCCTCGTCCTGCAGATCGATTGTCCCGATCTGCCGCTGACCCACCGGATGAAATATCTCGCCGGAGATGTCGATCCGATGAGAATCGCCGCCCGCAACATCGAGGCAATCAATATCGCGATCGCCGGACTTCCCGCCGACAAGATTCGCATCCACCTCTGCTGGGGCAATTATGCCGGTCCCCATACCGACGACGTCGAGGTCAAAGCGCTGTTCCCGGTGCTGAGGAATCTGAAGGCGCGCGGTCTGTCGTTCGAGGCGGCAAATCCCCGCCACGCCCATGAGTGGAGCGACTGGAAGCACGCCGGCCTTGCCGACGATATGGTTTTGATCCCCGGCGTGATCGACAGCGTCAGCAATTTCGTCGAGCACCCGCGGCTGATCGCCGAACGGATTTCCCGCTTTGCCGATATTGTCGGCGCCGATCGCCTCATTGCCGGCGCCGATTGCGGCTTCGGCACGTTTGCGACGGGCAATGTGCAGGTCTTCCCGTCGATCGTCTGGGCCAAGCTCCGCGCCTTGCGCGAAGGCGCCGAGATCGCCTCGAAAGGCTAAGCTGTGCGCTACGATATCCGGGGACTAATCCGAGCCCCGGAGGTCGCTAGCGCTTCGCGATCGCTTCCAGCCGCTGCTGCATCTCGTTAAGCTGCTGCTTCAGCATGTCGATGTCTGCCGGCGAGTTGGTTGAGGCAGGTGATGCCGGGGCTCCGCCCGCGTTCGATTCGGCTGAATTCGTCTCCCCGGCTTTCGCCGCGGCATTGATTCCAAACGGATTGAACAGGCTGAACGCCTGGGTGAAGATCGCCATATTCTTGCGCGTCTGCTCTTCGACAGCCTCGAATATCTGGCTGCCGGGGATCGCCCCGCCCATCATGCCGCCGCCCATCGTCGTCTTGACGTGTTCGCGCAGTTTCTGCTGTTCCTCGACGAACTTGCCAAACGAGAATTCGAGATAACGGGGCACCAGCAATTGCATGCTGTCGCCGTAGAACCGGATCAATTGGCGCAGAAAAGCGGTCGGCAGCAGATTTTCCTGCCCTTCCTTGCCTTCCTGTTCAAAGATGATCTGGGTCAATACCGGGCGGGTGATATCGTCGCCCGACTTGGCGTCAACGACGGCGAAATCTTCCCCCTCTTTGACCATTTTGGCCAAATCTTCCAACGTCACATACGTGCTCGTACCGGTATTGTAGAGACGTCTGTTGGCGTATTTCTTGATCTTGATCGGCTGCTTCTCGCTAGTCATTGCACCTCAGCCCGGCGGTCGCCACAGGTTGATTTCAACCGGCGCGCGATGCCCTAGGATAAGCTTTTTTTGCGCCGCGTAAAACATTTTTGCGCAACGCGGTGAAATCTTAGCCACTTAGCCTCCGTCTTCATTAGGTCGTGAAAAAGCTGGCTTATTGGGCTATTGACGTTTGCCCTGTCGATCTGCTGATAGGAAGCAACGCAAAGGCTGGGGTGGAAACGCGATCGCCCCCGCTGCAACGCGGAAAGGAATTTCAATATGGCCAGCGAAATCGTTGTTGTCGGAGCTGCGCGCACCGCAGTGGGATCTTTTAACGGCGCCTTCGGCAATACCCCCGCCCATGAGCTCGGCGCCGTGGCGATCAAGGCCGCCCTGGCGCGCGCCAATGTCGATCCGGCCGACGTGGACGAAGTCATCCTGGGTCAGATCCTGCAGGCAGGCGAGGGTCAGAACCCAGCCCGCCAGGCCGCCATGAAGGCCGGCATCCCCCAGGAGAAAACCGCCTGGGGCCTCAACCAGCTCTGCGGATCCGGCTTGCGCGCCGTCGCTCTCGGCCTGCAGCAGATCACCAATGGCGACGCCAAGGTGATCGTCGCCGGCGGCCAGGAATCCATGTCGATGGCGCCGCACGTCGCCCACATGCGTTCGGGCACCAAAATGGGTGACCTGAAACTGATCGACAGCATGCTCAAGGACGGGCTGATCGACGCCTTCCACGGCTACCACATGGGCGTCACCGCCGAGAACGTCGCCGCCAAATGGCAGATCAGCCGCGAAGACCAGGACAAATTCGCCCTCGGCTCGCAGAACAAGGCTGAAGCCGCCCAGAAGGCCGGCCGGTTCAAGGATGAGATCGTGCCGTTCATCATCCAGACCCGCAAGGGCGACGTGGTGGTCGACCAGGACGAATATATCCGCGCTGGAACCACGCTCGAGGCCCTGCAGAAACTCAAGCCCGCCTTCAACAAGGAAGGCTCGGTGACCGCCGGCAACGCGTCGGGCATCAACGACGGCGCCGCCGCCCTCGTGCTGATGACCGCCGAGGAAGCAAAGAAGCGCGGCCTGACGCCAATGGCGCGCATCGTTTCCTGGGCCACTGCCGGCGTCGATCCCGCCGTCATGGGCTCTGGGCCGATCCCGGCGTCCCGCAAGGCGCTGGCGAAGGCCAACTGGAAAGTCAGCGATGTCGAGCTGGTCGAGGCCAACGAGGCCTTCGCCGCCCAGGCTCTGGCGGTCAACAAGGACATGGGCTGGGACCCCTCGATCGTCAACGTCAACGGCGGCGCTATCGCCATCGGTCATCCGATCGGCGCCTCCGGCGCCCGCGTCCTAACCACGCTGCTGTTTGAAATGCAGCGCCGCGGCGTCTCCAAGGGTCTTGCAACCTTATGCATTGGCGGCGGCATGGGCGTCGCCATGTGTGTTGAACGCTAAGCCTCCGCTTCAAGACTCAAACTCTGCTTAAAAAAACTGCGCGACAAAAACTGTTTTGTCGCGCAGTAAAAATTATTGGCAAAAACCTATTGGGAATGCCGCTCACAAGGCGGTACAGTTTAAAAGGTTGTTTTCCGGGAGGAGTCGATGGGACGCGTTGCAGTTGTTACCGGTGGTACCCGTGGAATTGGTGAGGCGATTTCCAAAACGCTGAAGGCCGCCGGCTATAGCGTCGCCGCCATCTACGCCGGGAACGACGAAGCCGCGAGCAAGTTCAACGCCGAAACCGGCATACCGGTCTACAAATGGGATGTGTCGAACTACGACGCCTGCGCCGCCGGCATAGCCCAGGTCGAGAAGGATCTCGGCCCGGTTGAGATCGTCGTCAACAATGCCGGCATCACCCGCGATGGCTTCTTCCACAAGATGGCGAAGGAGCAGTGGTACGAAGTGATCAATACCAACCTCAATTCGCTGTTCAACATGACCCGTCCGGCCTGGGAAGGCATGCGGACGCGGAAATTCGGGCGCGTCATCTGCATTTCGTCGATCAACGGCCAGAAGGGCCAGGCCGGCCAGGCGAATTATTCCGCCGCCAAGGCCGGCGAGGTCGGCTTCGTCAAGGCGCTGGCCCAGGAAGGCGCCCGCGCCGGCATCACCGTCAACGCCATCTGCCCCGGCTATATCGCCACCGAAATGGTGAAAAAAATCGACCCGGCCATTATCGAAAAGTCGATCCTGCCGCATATTCCGGTCGGCCGCCTCGGCGAGCCGGAGGAAATCGCCCGCTGCGTCCTGTTTCTGGCCTCCGACGATGCCGGTTTCATCACCGGCTCGACCCTGACCGCCAACGGCGGCCAGTATATGGCCGGTTAACCCCGGCCCGAGCAGCTAGCCCGTCAGCCAGAGTGTGTTGAGATTCACGTCAGACCGCGCCGAAAATGGCGGTTTTCGAGAACCGGAGCGGAGCGTACTTAAGTACGTGAGCACCGGAAGCGCAGAGAACCGGCGTTTGCAGGCCGGTATCACGTGAATATCAGCACCCGCTGGACAAACCGGCTTTGCCGGTGTATTTGCGCGCCTCCAACTAAAACAGCGTCCCGAAACGCTCGCCAGGAGAACAATCTCCTCAGGTGAAACGGCAGGAGTTTTTATGAATATTATCGAGCAGCTCGACGCCGAGCAGATGAAGCGTCTGAGCGAAACCCGCAAGATCCCGGATTTCCAGCCCGGCGACACCGTCATCGTCAATGTGAAGGTCAAGGAAGGCGAACGCTCCCGCGTTCAGGCCTACGAAGGCGTTTGCATCGCCCGCGCCGGCGCCGGCATCAACGAGAGCTTCACGGTCCGCAAGATTTCCTATGGTGAAGGCGTCGAGCGCGTTTTCCCCATCTACTCGCCGATCATCGATTCGCTGACCGTCGTGCGCCGCGGCAAGGTCCGTCGCGCCAAGCTGTATTACCTGCGTGATCGCCGCGGCAAGTCCGCCCGTATCGCCGAGCGCGTCGATACCACGAAAAAGGCTGCCGGCGCGGCCAAGACCGCAGCCACCAAGGCGGCAGCTCCCAAGGCCGCGGCCAAGGCACCGAAGGCCGCTGCGAAAGCCTGAAACGAAGACAGCATTTGCTGAAAAACCCGGCTCCGGCCGGGTTTTTTGTTGGCTTGAAGAGGCAGATTCGAGACAATATCGCTTCACGATGGACAAGGATTCAGGCCGTGAAAGCGAACCATCTGGCTCTCCCTTCGACGAACGTTCCGGTGCAGCAGGATTTCTACATGCGCTATTTCGGCTTCCGCCGGATGCGCGGCGACGGCTTCCTGATCAACGACGACAATTTCGTGCTGGTGTTGGAGCCGGCTGAAACCAGGCATGCGCCGCCGCCGGGCCTCCATCATGGCTTCTTCTCGGAGTCGTTTGCCGAGGTTCGCGAACTTTATGAGCAAATGCGCCGCGAGGGCGTTTCAGTCGGCCACCCACCGGAACAGACCGGACCGATGCTGACTTTTTTCTGCAAGGACCCGGAAGGATACGAAGTCGAGGTACGTGCGCTCGAAGCGGCGGAGTAACGCCCGGTCAGGTCGCCGGCCCGTTCAGCATCCAGCGATGGCCAAACGGGTCCCGCAGCACGGCAAACCGCGTTCCCCAGAACGAATTCATCGGGCCCATTTCCGTGGTCGCGCCGAATTTCGCGCCCTTTTCCACGATCGCATCGACCTCCTGCCCGCTAGCGAATTCCAGGCTGACCGACATCGTCACCGGTTCTCCCGGCAGCGGCGTGCGCGCCTTGCCGAATTCGGGAAAAGCGTCCGCCACCATGACCGAGCCGCCGTTGATCGACAGTTCGCAATGCATGATGCGCAATCCGTCAAGCGACGGCATGAACGCCTTCTGGGTCGCGCCGAAAACCTGCGTATAAAAGGCGATGGCCGCAGCAGCCGGCGTAACCGTCAGATAGGGGGCGACCGGCGGACGATTGTTCATATTCGGGGCTCTCCGGCGATAGCCGTATCGCGGTCATAAATCTGTAGCACAAGACTTTAGGTCTGCACACGAACTGTGACCGCAGCACCGCGTCTTCCGATCCAGGTATCGGAAAACGCTATAGCGATTAGCTCGTGCAAGTGCATTCTCATTTGATCCCGGATGCCTTAAGAAAAACCTGAAATGGCCGGAGCACAGCATTTTTGAACGATACCGCTGCGGCCCCCAGCTCAAGAAACAGACGCAGCCAAGTGCTGCATAAACAATGTCCCGGGAGGACGTAAATGCCTATTGCCCAATCCCGCGCCGCGGTCATGACAAGCGCGCTCAAGACCGAAATCCGCGATTTCGACGTCGCCGAAGTGGCTCCGGACGCGGGCTGGCTGCGGGTTGAGGTGACCGGCATCTGTTCCAGCGACTGGAACATGTACAACAATGAGAAGCCGGGTCCGCGCATTCTCGGCCATGAAATGGTCGGCCGCATCGAGACGCTCGGCTCCGCCGCCGCCTATCGCTGGGGCGTGCAGCAGGGCGATCTCGTTGCCTTGGAAGAGTACCTGCCTTGCGGCCATTGCGAATATTGCCGCTCGGGCGAAATCCGCTCCTGCATGGCGACCGACCAGCGCCTGCCCGGCGCCGTGCGCTACGGCTCGACGCCGCTGTCCGTGCAACCATCGCTCTGGGGCGGCTACAGCCAGTTCGTCTACATGCCGCCGCGCACCGTCATCCATAAGGTGCCGGAGGGCGTGGCGCCGAACATCGCCGCCATGGCGCTGCCCATCGGCAATGGTTTCCAATGGTCGTATTTCGATTGCGGCGCCGGCCCCGGCAAGGTCGTCATTATCCAGGGGCCGGGACAGCAGGGCCTGGGCTGCGTCATCGGCGCCAAGACGGCCGGAGCCGATCTCATCATCGTCACCGGCCTCTCCCACGATGAAGACCGCTTCCGCCTGGCGCGCCTGTTCGGCGCCGACCACACCATTGCCGTCGACCAGCACGACCTGCTTGAGACAGTGGCCGACATCACCGGCGGACGCATGGCCGACATCGTCATCGACACTAGCGGCCTTGGCCCCAAGAACCTCAATCCGTCGATGCGGCTGTTGCGCAAGCGCGGCATTCTGGCGACGATCTCGCGCAAAGGGTCCGCCGAAAATTTCGATGTCGAACGGCTGATCGGCATGCAACTGACGCTACGTGGTCTGCGCGGCCACAGCTATGAAGCGGTGGAAATGGCTCTGCGCGCCATGGCCAGCAAGAAGCTGCCGCTCGAACTCATGTCGACGCATCTGCTCGGCTTGAGCGATCTCGATTACGCGCTGCATATGGTCGGCGGCAAAACCGACGAGCGCTCGATCCACGTTTCGATCGATCCATGGAAATAAAACTGCAAGACAAAATCAGGAGGAGACCATGCTGAAACCCGAAGACAATGAACGGCTGACCCGCGTCGGCGCCGGAACGCCAGGCGGAGATTTGTTTCGCCGCTATTGGATGCCGGCTCTGATGTCGTCGGAAATGCCCGACAGGGATGGTGCGCCGGTGCGCGTGCGCCTGCTCGGCGAAGACCTGATCGCCTTCCGCGACAGCAATGATGACATCGGCCTCGTCGCCGCCTTCTGTCCGCATCGCCGCGCGCCGATGTTCTTTGGCCGCAATGAAGAGGCCGGCCTGCGTTGCGTCTATCACGGCTGGAAATTCAACACCCACGGCGATTGCGTCGATATGCCGTCAGAACCCGGCGAAACAACCCTGCGCGAGAAGGTCAAGATCAACTCTTATCCCTGCATCGAAAAGGGCGGCATCATCTGGACCTATATGGGCCCGAAGGACAAAATGCCCGCGCTGCCGGATTATGAATGGATGCGCGCGCCGCCGACCCACCGGCATGTCTCCAAGACTTATGAGGATTGCAACTATCTGCAGGCGATGGAAGGCGGCCTCGACACCGCTCATTCGTCCTACGCCCACAACAACAACCTCGCGACCAAGAACGAGCCACGCCAGCGCGATCGCTCGCCGCGCCTCGATGTCGAGCGCACCGACTACGGCTACCGCTATGTCTCCTTCCGCGATCTGAAGGACGGCAATTACTACATGCGCATCTATCACTATGTGATGCCGTTCCAGCAGTTCCGCGGCGGCATTCACAAATTCGACGGATCGCGCCGCGAGTTCCCGGAGCTGAACGGCCATATCTGGGTGCCAATCGATGACACCACCACCTTTGTCTACAACTGGGCCTGCGCCTACGACGTCAATGCCCGGTTCAGCGAAGAAAACATCATCGAGCGTGAATATTTCTACGGCCGTGGCCCCGACCAGTTGATTCCCGGCACCTTCAAACTGAAGGCCAGCAAGATGAACGATTATTACATCGATCGTCAGGTGCAGAAGACCAAGACTTACACCGGCATCGAAGGCGTCAACACCCAGGACTTCGCACTGCAGGAAGGCATGGGCAAGATCGTCGACCGTTCG
The DNA here is from genome assembly GCA_028290595.1 of Hyphomicrobiales bacterium. Next base: position 10,127 of record JAQGJO010000320.1, read on the forward strand.
CTTGAACATCTCGGCACTTCCGACAAGGCGATCGTCACCATGCGCCGGCTGATGATGGAAGCCGTTGCCGATGTCGCGGAAGGCAGGGATCCGCGCGGCCTTGATCCGCTATCGCACGGGCGCGTGCGTCCCTACGATGGCTTCATGAAAACCAGCGATGACTGGCAAGTGGTTTTCGCCGACGAAGTCGTCGCCAAATGGTAGTGATGCAAGTTGAAGCAACCTAACAGAAGCCCTCATCCTGAGGAGCACGCGTAGCGTGCGTCTCGAAGGACGGGGGCGTGTGAGAGGATCGTGACGAGCGGCGTTGTATTGGTTGAGGAGTATCGAGGTCAGAGACTACGCATGACGTCCGTCCTTCGAGACGCGCCTTTCAGGCGCTCCTCAGGATGAGGGCTCCTGTAAATATCAATCAGAAACCAAGGAGAAAAACATGTCTATCGATCCGTTGCCGATGAGCATCGCGCTATCCAACAACGAGCGCACGCGCCCAGTCATCCAGGGCCGCTATCAGCCGCAGGGCATCCGCCTGCTGCCGACGGTAGTGCACCCGTCCGAAATGTTCTGGCGGCAGCTCAAATTCGCCGAGTTCGACATTTCCGAAATGTCGCTGTCGTCGCTTTTCATTGCCGTCTCGAAGGGCGACAAGCGCTTCGTCGGCCTGCCGATCTATACGGCGCGCATGTTCTTTCACACCCGCATCATGGTGCGGAAGGATCGCGGCATCAAAAAGCCGTCCGATCTCAAGGGCAAGAAAATCGGCGTGCCGGAATATCAGCAGACCTCCGCTATCTGGTCGCGCGGTGTGCTGCAGCATGAATTCGGCGTGCATCCGAAAGACATCGAATGGTTCATGGAGCGCACGCCGGACATGAGCCATGGCGGATCGACAGGCTTCAAGCCGCCGCAGGGCGTCAAGATCAACCAGATTCCCCTGTCGACCAACATCGGCGAAATGCTGATGAAAGGCGAACTCGACGGCGCCCTGCTCTATCTCAACGAGCGCAATCTCGTCGACCGCAGCAGCGCCGACATTTCCGAAATCTGCGAACCGCTGTTTCCCGATCAGGTTGCGGAATCGACGAGGTTCTACAACAAGACCGGGCTCTATCCCATAAACCATGCCATGGTTATCAAGCGCGACGTGCACGAGAAATATCCGTGGGCAGCGGTCAACATCTTTCACGCCCTGACGGCGGCGAAGGCCGAAGTCGAGAAAAGCGCCCAGGACACGCTCAAGGATTATGTCGCCTGCGGCCTCATCGATCCGGCTGCCCAAAAAATGTTCCGCGGCGACCCCAAAGGCTATGGCCTGCGCAACAGCCGCAAGGTGGTCGAAACCATCGCCCAATATGTTCACGAACAAGGCCTCACCGACCGTCAGGTCGGCGTCGACGAATTGTTCGCGCCGAGCACGCTGGATCTCTAGGGCCGCCACCCTGGGGCAGCGATGCCGCCGCAATTTGACTTGATAATTTGACTCGGCGGCATCGCGGACCAATATAACCTCAAAGGCTCGGCGCACGGAGCGCCTGGCCCCTTCACGGATCGGATTGATGAGCCAGATCAAGGTTGAACCCGGCGAAGACATGCTCGGATACGGCTGCGCCTGCTGCGGCGGCGACGGCGGTGTCAGGGGCTTCGTCTATGACGGCGAGGACCCGCTGGCAATTTACTATGCCGAATCCGGCGGCATGGCGAATATGCCCGTCGTGCTGATCGGCGTCGCCATCGGCGCTTGGGAGGCGGACACGACGAAGGCTCAGCGGTCCTGCAT
>JAQGJO010000325.1 GCA_028290595.1 Hyphomicrobiales bacterium
ATGTTCCCAAGCGCTCGCCTGACCTGCAGAACGTGATGGCGGTGGTGGAAGCAGGAACCAATGACGCGGACCGCGCCCTGCTGACGTTCGCCGCCAGCAGCGCCGAAATCGGCCGCGCGTTCATGGCACCACCGGGGGTGCCTGCCGACCGGATCAAGACGCTGCGCGATGCCTTCGACTCGGCGATGAAAGACCCGGATCTGCTGGCGGAAGTCGCGAAAGCGAAGCTCGACTTCGATCCGGCGAGCGGCCTTGTCGTGCAGAAGATCGTCGCCGATACGGCCAATGTGGATCCTGTCATCGCCGACCGGATGCAGAAACTGCTCGCGGAATAATCAGTCTCCCTGCGACATCAGGGCAGCGATCCCAAAATTGGCCCGGTTTTCGGAATAGAGACACTCCGATCGGAATGGACACATTCCGATCGGATATGGCCGCCCAATGGAACTGATCAGCTCTGCTGAATCAGTCTCCAGAGTGGGTTGACGCCCGTCGCGGGGAGCCTAAAAGCTGCGATCAAGAGATTACCAGTGAGGTCTGCTATGCCCGGAGTGGAAACGTCAAACTCTAAGGCCCGATCCTTCGTCGTCGACGACAAGGAAAGGGGTATCTTCCTGCTCGATCGCGAGGCGCTGGTTTCCGAAGAGGTTCTGCGCGCCGAAGTCGCCAATATTTTTTCGAAGTGCTGGATCTATGTCGGTCACGGCTCCGAGCTGAAAAAGAACGGCGACTTCCAGACCCGCAAGGTCGCGGGACGGCCGGTGATTTTCGTGCGCGACGCCAAGGGCGAGGTGCGCTGCTTCTTCAACACCTGCCGCCATCGCGGCGCCATGGTCTGCACCATACCGCACGGCAACCTGCGGCGCTTCAACTGCGTCTATCACGGCTGGATCTACAACAACGATGGCAAACTTGCCCGCGTGCCCGGCGACGAAGCCTATATGGAATCTTTCGACACCAGCGGCCTCGGCCTGAAGTCGCCTGCGCGTTTCGAGCAGTACCGCGAGTTCTGGTTCATGTGCCTCGATCCCGATGTGCAATCGCTGACCGACTATCTCGGCAAGGCGGTGACGGACTATATCGATCTCGTCATCGATCAATCGCCGTCGGGCAAGATGGAAGTGCTGCACGGCACGCAGGAATACGACGTTCAGGCCAACTGGAAGCTGATGGTCGAAAACAGCGTCGATGACTATCACCTGCCGACGACGCATTCGACCTGGCTCAACTTCATGGCCAATTCCGGCGTCGTGGTGGAGCCGCCGAAGGACAAGGACCTGGTGCTGCCGACGCGCGGCTTCGCCTTCGATCTCGGCAACGGCCATTTCACCACCGACAACGTCAACTTCCGCGGCCGCCCGGTCGCAGCGTGGATTCCGCTTTACGGCGAGAACGCCAAGCCGGAAATGACCGCCATCCGTGAGGAACTCGTCACCCGTCTCGGTGCTGAGCGCGCCACCCGCGTTGCCGACACCAATCGCAACCTCGTCATCTTTCCCAATCTCGTCATCAACGACGGGTCTTCGGTGACGATCCGCACCTTCTATCCCGATGGCGCGGCAAAGATGCATGTGACGGCATGGGCGCTGGGTCCTGTTGAAGAAAGCGAAGACGCGCGGGCGCGCCGGCTCGACGCCTTCCTCACCTTCTATGGCCCCGGCGGCTTCGCCACGCCCGACGATGTCGAAGCGCTTGAACTCGTGCAGCAGGGTCTCGCCAACTGGTCGGACGACCGCTGGTCTGAAATGTCGCGCGGGATGGGCCGCGCAGGTGAACAACTCAACAGCGACGAACACCACCTGCGCACTTTCTGGCGTCACTGGAACAAGATGATGTCGGGAGCGCAATCATGAACGTTCGCGCAAATGTGCAAGTGACCCGCGCCGAGGTAGAGGACTTCTTCTATCGCGAAGCAGCCCTGCTCGACGAATGGAAGCTGAATGAGTGGCAGGAGCTGCTCACCGACGACGCCACCTATTACGTGCCGCCGAACGACGATCCCGAGGGTTCCTACAAGAACACGCTCTACATCATCTCCGACGATCGCGAGCGCATCCGCCAGCGGGTGATCCGCGTGCTCGATCCCAATTGCCATGCAGAATATCCGAAGTCGCGGACCTGCCGGCTCATCACCAATGTACGGATTCTGAACGTCGAGGGCGATCTCGTCACCGCGACGGCGAACTTTGTCGTCTATCGCTACCGCCGGTATCAGCGCGAGTTCTCCTATGTGGGAACCTATCGCTTCATCCTGCGCAAGGCCGGAGACAGTTTCCTGATCAAGGAACGCCGCGTCTTCCTGCATGCCCATGAACTCGGCAAACTCGGATCGGTGAGCTTCATCCTCTAGGCTTGAGAGCGCGTCCAATGACCAAGATCGAGCGCGCGCGTGTAAGCGTGGTGGAATACAAGCTCGGTCAGGCGGTCGGCGGTTCCGGCGTAGCCGCCGTAGATCTCATCGTCGTTGAACTCACTGATCGCGACGGCGCAACGGGCCTCGGCTTTTCCTATGTGCTGGGCGGCGGCGGCGATCTTGCCCTGCGCGCCGCCGAGGCGCAGCTGGCGCGCTTTGTGCGCGGCCAGACCCTGGCGCCGCCGCGCGCGCTATGGAAGAAGATCGCCCAAAGCTTCAACCGCACCGGACTTGGGCCTAATCTCATTGGGCTGGCGGCTGTCGATGTCGCCTGCTGGGATCTGCAAGCGCGGCGCATGAACGTGCCGCTGGGTGTCGCCATGGGCGGCGAGATCCGGGCAACGCCCGTCTACGGCAGCGGCGGCTTTAATGTCGTGCAATCCGCATCGGACGCGGCGGCTGTCGCCGAGGCTCAAGCCCTGCGCGGCCTGAGCGCGGTGAAACCGCGCGTGGCGGGCATCAAGAAAGACGCCGATGTGCTCGCGGCCGTGCGCAAGGCGGTGGGCGAGCGCACGCACATCATGGCCGACGCCAACGAGAAGTGCGATCTGGCTTCGGCGCAATGGCTGATGGCGCTGGGGCGGGATCACGGCCTGCTGTTCGTCGAAGAGCCTTTGCCCGCCAGTGCGCTCAACGGCTATCGTATGCTGCGCAATACGGGCGTTGCCATCGCCACCGGCGAGCATCTGCAGGGCCTGCGCGATTTCACCGGCTTGATCTCAGACGGCATCGTCAGCGTGGTGCAGC
>JAQGJO010000230.1 GCA_028290595.1 Hyphomicrobiales bacterium
GCCGGGCGTGCCCGGCAGTCTCGACACCCACGGCAATCCCAACATGGTGACGATGAGCAAGACGACCTCGCCCCTTGCCGGCGCGCCGACGGCGCAGACCGTGCTTGTTCAGATCGAAAGAGTCGACAATCCGCCGCCTATGACGGCCTTCGATCTGCCGCGCTTCACGCCGGGCGCATAAGAGCGTTCAAGCCTTCTTTGCGATAGCTTTTGGCTTCGCTCGAAGATGGTTCTGTTCGACGCGCACGGCAATGGAATGAGCCTGTGCCGGCGAGAGACCAAGCATCCCCAGAACAAGCTCGGCGGCGCGTCGCTCGATGGCTTGGGCGCGTGGACGCCGCAAGCGTTCCCTGACGGCGACGCCAACAACCGCCAGCAGGCTGGTAAACAGAAAGTCATCGGCCTCGACGGCAAACTTGCCCTGGGCCAATCCAATGCCGACATCCTTGCGGATGCCTTTCGATATCTGAGCGTCGAAGGAGCCCATATCGCCGACCGCCCGCACCACGAGCCAGCCCCATTCCGGCTCGGCTGCCGCGCGTCTGATGAACTCCTGGGTGGCGCAGGCCACTCGTTCGGCGCCGTCGTCCAAAGCGGCGATCGCCGTGTCGACTTCGCTCACTAGGGCGGCGGCAACGGCATGGCCAACGGCCTCGACGAGCTCCGCCTTGTCCTTGAAGTGATAATAAAAAATCCCGTTCGACAGGCCGGCCGTGCTGGTGATTTCGGAGATGGCGGCCGCATCGACCCCGACGGACGCGAACACGGTGACGGCGGCGTCCATCAGCAGGGCGCGGGTGCGCGAGCGCTTGCCTTCGTCGCTGGCCTCTATCCTAAACCGCTGAGTTCGCAAAAGCTTTGATCCGTGAATCGATGCCGAAGATTAGCAGCAATTGACCGGCGAGGCGATCACGAGAGGGTTCCTGATAAAATTAAGAATTGGCTCAATATTGACAGTATTCTCAATTTCAGTGTAATCAGATTATGAGAGTACTCTCAATTTTAAGAGATGCGCTCTAATACAGGGGGTCCGCCATTGGACTACGATTTCATCGTCATCGGTTCTGGCCACAACGGTCTCACGACCGCGGCCTATCTTGCCAAGGCCGGCCAGAAAGTCCTGATCCTGGAGCACAACGATTGGTTCGGCGGCGGTGTCGTCACCAAGGAAATCTTGGCGCCCGGCTTCAAGTTCGATCTGCATTCATCGTTGCACGTCAACATCCAGGCCAATCCGCTCCTCCTCAATGACGAACTTGGTCTGAAGTCGAAATTCGGGCTGCAATATCTTTATCCCGATGCGGTCTATTCAACAATCTTCGACGATCACACCAGCCTGATCACCTATAAGGATGTTGATCGCACGTGCGCCTCCATCGCTGCTATCTCGCCGCGCGATGCCGAGGCCTATCGCCGGTTTGCGGCGATGAGCATGAAGATCGTGCCGCTGGTGACGCAAAGTCTGTTCGTGCCGGCGCCGCCGCAGGGACAGTTCTTCGCGCTTCTCGATCAAAGCGTCGAAGGGCAGGAAATTTTCCGCGCGCTGCAGATGAGCAAGCTCGAAATCTGCCGCGAGTGGTTTGAAAGCGACAAGCTGATTATTCATCTGCTCAAATTCGCTGCCGAGACTTTGACTGCACCGGAAGAGAAAGGCACAGGCTTCATCCTCTACACAATGCCTGGAATGGTCCACACTTACCCGATCGGCATTCCGGTAGGCGGCAGCGGTGCTTTGGTTGATGCGCTGATCCGTTGCCTGAAATCATATGATGCTGAACTTCGCGATCGCACTACCGTCGAAAAGGTTCTCGTCGAAAATGGCCGCGCCGTCGGCGTCCGCGTAGCGGGAGGCGAAACCATTCGCGCGCGCAATGGCGTCGTTGGACAAATTCATCCCTGGCTGCTGGACAAGATGATCGACGGTCTCGACGCCGGCGTCGCCAGCCGGGCGAAGCGTGTTCAGACCGGCGCATTTTCGATCATGCCGCAACACATCGCGCTCAACGAGCCGCCGCAATATCACGCGGGCGCAGATGCCGGCCGCGTCATCCTCGCCAATTATGCGCCTTCGACGCTGGAGCGTTTCCTGCGCGTCTTCGACAATTATCGCTTCGGCGATATGTGGGCGCCGGGGTCTACGGACACGATCCTCGCATCTCACATGCAGTGTCAATTTGATCCGACCCAGGTGCCTGCCGGCAAAGCGGCCATCACGGTCTACGGCTTCGGCCCTTTTGAATTGCGGGACGGCGGCGCCGCCGCCTGGGACGAACGCCAGCAGGAAGTGGCTGATTGGCTGCTGGCGCGCTACCGCCATTACGCCGGCAACATCACCGACGAGAATATCATCGGCCGCCGTTTCGATACGCCGCTGGAAGTGTCGCGTCATTCGTCGATGTTTCAGCGCGGCGATGTTAGCGGCGCCGGCGAATATCTTCACCAGATCGGCGGTCATCGCCCGACGCCGGAACTTTCAAAGCTGAAGGTTCACGGTGTCGATAGGCTTTATTTGACGGGAAACGCTATCAACGTATCAAGCGTCAGCGGCGCGGGCCGCGCCACCGCGATCAAGGTCTGTGAATACCTGCGTATCGATTTCGACAAATTGACCCGGTGAATGCCATGAAACTGTTCACTCCTGAGAAAAGC
>JAQGJO010000401.1 GCA_028290595.1 Hyphomicrobiales bacterium
AAGAGCGGAACGATCATGTGCGGAAAGACGACAATGTCGCGCAGCGGCAGAACGGGATAGGAGTGAACTTCTCCGGGCTGTGCTGGTGTACGCTTTTCAGTTGTCATGTTCTCAATCCTGTTTCCACGCAGGAGCAACGCCTTCAATAGGCCGTTACCAATGCGAAGCGCCGGTTTTTCAGGGAAGCAATTTCGTTGCCGAAATTACGTCGAAAACGAGATCTACCAGCGCTTTTGCCTAGGGCCTTATTGAGCGCCCTGGCGGGTTCTTGCATCTGGAGCCGGCTGCGATGCGAGCCCGCATCCGTCTCCGTTAGAAGAGACATGGCGCTCCTTGCGGCGACTTTCAAGCCGCTGCAAACACGCGCCACAGCTTAGTTTTTACTGACGAACTGCACCACGCAATGGACTGGGGCGACGGTCAGGCCGTCGCGCCCTTTTCGGCCCGTTCCGAATAAATGTAGAGCGGACGCGCTTTGCCATCCACCACTTCGGGACCGATCACCACCTGCTCGACACCTTCGAGGCCGGGCAGGTCGTACATCGTGTCGAGCAAAATGGCTTCCATGATGGAGCGCAGTCCACGGGCGCCGGTCTTGCGCTCGATGGCCTTGCGGGCAATCACGTTGAGAGCCTCGTCCTGGAACGTCAGATCGACCGTCTCCATCTCGAACAGGCGCTGGTACTGCTTGACCAGGGCGTTGCGCGGCTCGGTGAGGATCTTCTTGAGGGCATCCTCGTCAAGATCTTCAAGGGTCGCGATCACCGGCAAACGACCGACGAATTCGGGGATCAGGCCGAAGCGAAGCAGATCTTCCGGCTCAACCTTGCGGAACACTTCGCCGGTGCGGCGCTCGTCCGGCCCCTCGACTTTGGCCGCGAAACCGATCGACGTGCTCTTGCCGCGCTGGGAAATGATCTTCTCAAGCCCGGAAAATGCACCGCCGCAGATGAACAGGATGTTGGTCGTATCGACCTGCAGGAATTCCTGCTGCGGATGCTTGCGGCCGCCTTGCGGGGGAACGCTCGCTACCGTGCCTTCCATGATCTTCAGCAAGGCCTGCTGCACGCCCTCGCCCGACACGTCGCGGGTGATCGAGGGATTGTCGGACTTGCGCGAGATCTTGTCGATTTCGTCGATGTAGACGATGCCGCGCTGGGCCCGCTCAACGTTGTAGTCGGAGGCCTGGAGCAGCTTCAGGATGATGTTTTCCACATCCTCGCCGACGTAGCCCGCTTCGGTCAGCGTCGTGGCGTCGGCCATGGTGAACGGCACATCGAGGATGCGCGCCAGGGTCTGGGCCAGCAACGTCTTGCCGGAGCCGGTCGGCCCGATCAGCAGGATGTTGGACTTGGCCAGTTCGACGTCATTGTGCTTCGACGAATGGTTGAGGCGCTTGTAATGGTTGTGGACAGCCACCGACAGCACCCGCTTGGCCTGCATCTGGCCGATGACGTAATCGTCCAACACCTTGCAGATTTCGCGCGGCGTCGGGATGCCATCCCGGCTCTTGACCAGGGAAGACTTTGATTCTTCCCGGATAATGTCCATGCAAAGCTCGACGCATTCATCGCAGATGAATACGGTCGGGCCGGCAATCAGCTTACGGACCTCGTGCTGGCTCTTTCCGCAAAAGGAGCAGTAGAGCGTGTTCTTCGAGTCGCTGCCGCTGACTTTGCTCATTTCTATCTCCGTTAGGCCGCCTCTCCGGTTAAAGAGACTCAGCCGTTGTCAACGATATATGCCCCGATCCTAACAAACCGTAGCCAGAACTGACTGGCCTTGGGGCAGTTACACGCCGGCAAATCGCCGGTTTCTTAGGCTTGCAATCTGCGGACCAGCAGCCAGATCGCCGATTGTGCGATGCAATCACGCGATAGGCGGCGGATCAAGCAGACATTGTCCGAAGCCAACGGGAAGAATGCCAGGTGTCGCATCAATGCAACAATTTTCCGGCATTCAGGCTAATTTGCGACTCGTCAGGGTAAATATCCCCTGCGACCCAATCTCAGAACCTTATTTTGTCGGTTCGGCCTCATCCGGACGTTTGTCGAGGACTTTATCGACAAGCCCGAATTCGCATGCCTCTTCCGCCGACATGAAATGGTCACGGTCAAGCGTGCGGTCAACGGTTTCGTAGTCCTTACCGGTGTGACGCACGTAAATCTCGTTCAGGCGCCGTTTGATCTTCATAATATCCTCGGCGTGGCGCTGAATGTCCGACGCCTGCCCCTGGAACCCGCCGGAAGGCTGGTGAACCATGATGCGGGAGTTCGGCAGGCTGTAGCGCATGCCCGCCTCGCCGGCGCACAGCAGCAACGAGCCCATGGACGCCGCCTGGCCGACGCATAGCGTCGAGACTTTCGGCTTGATGAACTGCATCGTGTCATAAATCGACAAACCCGCCGTCACGACGCCGCCAGGCGAGTTGATGTAGAAGAATATCTCTTTCTTGGGATTGTCGGCTTCCAGATAGAGAAGCTGGGCAACCACCAGGGTCGCAACCTGATCCTCGACCGGACCGGCGAGGAACACGATCCGCTCTTTCAGCAGGCGGGAGAAGATGTCGTAGCGATAGGAGCCGCGCGAGGTGACTTCCTCGACGCTCGGTATGACAAAAGAATTATAGACGTCGATAGGATCGCGCATGGGGCTCTCGGTTTCGGGGGAATCAATTTCCCCTCAAACATAGTCATCGAAACCGCTGGCGCAATGGGCGGATGGGAGCCTAGTTAAGGCCCTGCAAATCCGCCCTTAATCGTCGCAAAACCGGCCAGTTAGGCCAAACGTCAGGCCAAAGTTCAGGGCCAAACTCAGGTCTTGGGCGCGTCCTCGTCGATCGGCTTCAGCAGTTCTTCCTTGGTGACGCTCTTCTCCGTGACCTTGGCCTTGGAGACGATCACGTCAACCACTTTTTCTTCGTACAGCGGCGCCCGGATCTGGGCCACGGCGTCGGCGTTCTTCTGGTAGTAGTCCCAGATCGCCTTTTCCTGCCCCGGATACTGGCGGGCGCGCTCGACGATCGCCTGCGACAACTCGTCGTTGGAGACCTCGACCTTGGACTGCTCGCCGACTTCGGCCAGCACCAGGCCGAGACGGACGCGGCGTTCGGCAATCCGCTGATAGTCGGCCTTGGCGGCCTCCTCGGTGGTGTCTTCGTCGGCGAACGTCTTCTTCGACTGGGCCTGCTCGGCCAGCACCTGGTTCCAGATGCCGTTGAACTCCTGTTCGACCAGGCTCGGCGGCAGTTCGAACGCGAACTTCTTGTCGAGCGCGTCGAGAAGACCGCGCTTCAACTTTTCACGGGAAATCTGGTCGAATTCGCGCTGGATATTGGCGCGGATCGCCTCCTTAAGCTTATCGAGGCTTTCCAGCCCCAGGCCCTTGGCATAATCGTCGTCGATCTTGAGTTCGCCCGGCGCCTCGATGCCCTTCACGGTGACATCGAACACGGCTTCCTTGCCGGCCAGATGGGCGGCCTGGTATTCGTCGGGAAACTTGACTGTAACAGCACGCGTGTCGTCTTTCGAGACACCTTCGAGCTGATCTTCGAAACCCGGGATGAACTGTCCCGAACCGAGAACCAGCGCTGTGTCGGTACCGGCGCCGCCCGGGAAGGCCTCGCCGTCGATCTTGCCGACGAAATCGATCGTGACTTTGTCGCCCTTGGCGGCAGCGCCCTCTTTGGCGACGAACGGACGGTTCTGTTCGGCCATCCGGTTCATGGCGTCGGCGACTTCCTCGTCAGTCGGCTGAACGACCAGGCGTTCGAGCTCGACATCGTCGAAGCTACCTACTTCGAACTTCGGCAGCACTTCGAGATTGACGGTGAACGCCAGGTCGCCCTTGGCTTCAATGGCGTTCTTGACGCCTTCTTCGCCGCCGTCGATGTCGATCTTCGGTTCGCCGGCGAGGCGGATGCCGTTGTCGTCGACGATCTTGCGGTTGACCTCGTTGAGGGCGTTCTGCAGCACGTCAGCCATGACCTGCTTGCCGTAGAGTTTCTTCAGGTGCTCCATCGGCACTTTGCCGGGACGAAAGCCGTTGATCCGCACCTTGTCCTTCATGTCGACAAGCTGATCATCGAGCCGCTTGGCGAGATCATCGACCGGAAGGACCACTTTGAAAGCGCGCTTCAGGCCTTCGGAAAGGGTTTCTGTCACCTGCATTGTCACTGCCTTCTTACAATTCTAGCCGACTATGACCGGGGCAAATCCGGCAGCCGGAGGGAAATCTGATGAAACGGCGAACCAGCCGGCCTGGTGCGGGCGGAGGGACTCGAACCCCCACGCCTTGCGGCGGTGGAACCTAAATCCACTGCGTCTACCAGTTCCGCCACGCCCGCATTGGCGCATAGACGCCCCCACGGCCCGAAAGTCTCGCCGTCCGGGTGGCGCTCTATAGCACGGGCCGATCAGGATGCGAGGGGAAAATTGGCCCCTTGCACCGTTCAAAACAAGGGCTGCCGACCTGTTCCGGCAAGGAAAATGGCCAAAAGCCCTCGCCTCGCGCTTGGACTTGAGTTGTCCCGGCTCGCCACGCGCGTCCTAGAATCGCATGGCCTGGCCCTCAATGGTGAGGCGGCGCATCAGGCGCGGCTCCTCACGGGGGAAATCGTTGCGGGCATGGATCGAGGCCCAATTGTCCCAGATCACCAGATCGCCCAGGCCCCAATGGTGCTCATAGATAATGGACGGGTCCTCGGCGATGTCGAACAGGGTTTCCAGCGCTTTTTCGCTCTCGTCATGGCTCAACCCCTCGATACGGGCCGACATCAGACGCGAGACATAGAGCGCCTTTCTGCCGGTGGCGGGATGGGTGATGAAGATCGGCTGTTCCATGTGCCGGATCTTGGAAATATCGACGACATCGAGATTGAGCCGCTCGCGGCGCTTGTAATCGTGGATCTGCAGGACCTTGCGGCCTTCCAGCCGGTCGCGCATGGCGCGGGGGATCATCTCATAGGCCTTGTAGAGATTTGAAAAGCGGGTTTCGCCGCCGGATGACGTGAGCTTGAGCGCATAAAGCAAGGTGGCGCGGTGCGGCTCGGGATAATAGCTGGTGTCGTGGTGGAACCACATCTCGCCGTCGCCGAACGCGCCGATCGGCTTGCCGTTCTCGACGATGTTGGTGACCATCATGAACGGCGTGTCGAAATCGCCGCCGGGGCCGTCACCGCTGACCGGCCGGCGCCGTATGGCGACCTTGCCGAACAGGGCGGCGGCCGCAAGCTGGGTCGTCTCGTCGAGTTGCTGGTCGCGAAACACCAGCACGACATGGTCCTCGAACGCCTGGCGGATTGCTGCCGCGGTTTCCGCGTCCACCGGCTTGGACAGATCCACACCCTTGATCTCCGCCCCGATAACCGGGTGCATTTTTTCGACCGATAACGCCATGAGCGAACTCCTCCTGTCTTTTTTGCTTCGTTGCTGTTGCCGTTTTCTTACGCCAGGAGCGAGGCCAGATAAAGATCGGCAGACGCAGGCCTCGCCGGCTGTGCCTCAACCCTATGCATATGTTCGGCCTGAATTTCTCTCCGCGGGGCGATTTGATCCGCCGCGAAAGCAATATAGATTGCGCGCAACCGCGCCATAGGCGGGATCAGGGAGGAAGACCATGCGTTCAATTTCGGCCGGCGCCATTGTGCTTGCGCTGGCAGTCCAGACCGGCACGCCGGCCTTTGCGGCCGACCCGCTCAAAATCGGCGTCCTGATGGAGACCACGGGCGTCTTCGCGCCGCTCGGCAAGCGCCAGCTCGACGGCATGCGCTTTGCGGTCGAGGAAGCCGGCGGCGAAGTCGCGGGCCGCAAGATCGAACTGGTGCACGAAGACACCGAAGGCAAGCCCGACGTCGGCCTCAACAAGGCGCGCAAACTGGTGCTGTCCGACAAGGTCGATGTGATGGCCGGCATCATCAATTCCGCTGTGGCGCTCGCGGTGGCGCCCTATCTATCGACCCAGCGCGTTCCGCTCGTGCTGTCGAATGCGTCCACCGACACGCTGACCGGCGACAAATGCGACCGCTATCTGTTCCGGGTTTCCTATTCCAGTGCCCAGATCACCGAACCGATCGGCCAGTGGATGGCTAAGAACGCGCCGAAGAACATTTTCATTCTGGCGTCGGACTATGTCGCACCACACGAATATGTGGCTGCCTTCAAGAAGGGCTATCTCGCGGGCGGCGGCACGATCGCCGGCGAAGCCTATCCGCCATTCAACCGGACGCAGGATTACGGCCCCTATATTTCGCAGGCGCGCGCCGCCAATCCCGGCGCGATTTTTTCGGTGTTCTTCGCCGGCGAGGCGCTGCTGTTCGTCAAGCAATATGATTCCTTCGGCATGAAGACGAACATACCGCTCTACGGCCCGATCGGCCTGACGCCGCCGGTGCTGCGCAAGGCGCAGGGACCGGCCGCTGCCGGCATCATCTCGGCCTCGAACTATGTGGCCGAACTCGATCATCCGGAAAACCGCAGCTTCCGCGAAGCCTACAAGAAGAAGTTCGGCGAGGATCCGGAAGAATTCGCGGTGATGGGTTACGACTCCATCCGCTTCATCATTGATGCGGTGAAGGCGCGCAACGGCGACACCAAGGATCGCCCTGCCCTCGTCAGCGCCATCGAGAAAGTTTCCTATGTCGGACCGCGCGGCCCGATGAAGATGGCAGCGAACCATCAGGCGACGCAGAACGTCTACATCGTCAAGACCGTGCCGAAGGGCGACGATGTGGCTTTCGAAGTGATCGACACGTTCAAGGATTTCGTCGATCCGGTGCAAGGTTGCAATATGAAATAGGCTATCTGCACGGACCGGAAACCTGCATACAGGACCGGTGGAGCAGATGAGCCGCAGACGACGCATCGCGCTGAAGATCGGGTTGGGGATGGCAAGCATCCCTGCCCTGATCGGCATGGCGTTCTTCGGCGGCGCGGTGATTCCGGCCGATCGCGCCTGGCAACCGCCGCCGACTGGCGTCACCATCTATGTCACCACAAATGGCGTACACACCGGGCTCATCCTGCCGAGTGTCAATGCGCTGCACGACTGGCGCGGCCGGGTGAAGGCCGGCGATCTCGCTATCCCGCCCCGCGCCGACACCTTCCTGCTGTTTGGCTGGGGCGAGCGGGATTTCTACCTGAACACGCCGCGCTGGTCGGACATAAGGATCGGCCCCGTGCTGAGAGCAGCCCTCGGCAGTAACGAAACGCTGATGCATGTCGAACATCTGGGCCAGCCCGTTATCGGCCCGGACCTGCGGCCCATCATTCTGACGCCGGCGCAATACAGCGCGCTGACGCAGATGATCGATGGCGATTTCGCTGACGGCAGCGCGATCACCGGTTATGGCCCGGGCGATGTCTTCTATCCGGCGCATGGCGTCTACAGCGCGATCTGGACCTGCAACGAATGGACCGGCGCGAAGCTGCGCGCCATCGGCGTGCGCGTCGGCGTCTGGACGCCGGCCAGTTGGAGCGTGATGCGCTGGTTCCGGCCCTGACGAGCCGCCACAGGCCTTGCCCTTCAGCGCCGATTCGCAGACATTGCCGACATAAGAACCGACATAAATTTGGGAGGAGGCCTTCATGCGCGTATCGCAGCGAACCTGCGTCGCATTTCTGGCGTTCGCATTGCTGCACGGCTCTGCTCGTGCGGCCGACGAGGCGCTGATCGCGGCAGCAAAAAACGAAGGCGCCGTCGTCTGGTACACGACGCAGATCATCGATCCGCTCGTACTGGCGATGAACAAGGCCTTTCAGAGCAAATACGGCATACGCATCGATTATGTTCGCGCCAATTCAGGCGAGATCGTCCTGCGGCTGGTGAACGAGGCCCGCGCCGGCAAGGTGCAGGCGGATGTCTATGATGGGACGACAACCGCCGAGGCACTGAAGAAAGAAGGCCTGGCGCTGCAATGGCTGCCTGATGAAGCAAAAAGCTTTCCCGCCGACTATCGCGATCAGGACGGCTATTGGGTTGCGACGAACTTTTACGTGATCACCGCTGCCTACAACACCACGCTCGTCCCAGCCGGTACGGAACCGCGCTCATGGGACGATCTGCTCGATCCGAAATGGCGCGGCCAGATTGCCTGGGGCGGCACACCATCGATCTCCGGCGCGGCAGGCTTCATCGGCATCGTGCTCAAGGAATGGGGCGAAGAGAAAGGCCGCGCCTATCTCAAGAAGCTGAGCGAGCAGCGCATAGGTGCGATTGCCGGATCGGCCCGCACTGTCATCGACCAGGCGATCGCCGGCGAATATGCTATCGCCCTGCAGGTGTTCCCCGAACATGCCTTCGGCGGCGCCAAAAAAGGCGCGCCGATCCGCTGGATTCCCATGCGTCCCGGCGTATCGACAGTCGTCTCGACCACCGGCGTCACCAAGGCTGCGCCGCATCCCAATGCCGGCAAGCTGCTGCTCGATTTTCTGATCTCCGAGGAAGGCCAGAACATTTATCGCGACGCCTTCTACATACCGGCGCATCCGAATGTGAAGCCGATCGAGCCGGAGCTGGCGCCGTCGAACTATCACGCCATCTTCCTGACGCCAGCCGAAGCAAACGAGAAAATGCCGAAATGGCTCGACGTGCAGAAGGAAATGTTCCGGTGAGCGCGGCAATCTCCGCCGACGACCGCTTCGCCATCAATGACCTGATGATGGCCTATGCGAAGGCGAGCGACACCGGGCACGTGCAGGGCTTTGTCGACGTGTTCGCGCCCGATGCCGTCCTCTACGGTTCGAACGGCGAGCTTTATGCCGGGCATGACGGCATACGGCGGTTCGCCATCGAACAATGCAGTCCGGCCGACGCGCGCGGGCGGATGCATTTCTTCCAGCAGATGACGATTACGCGCGAAGGTGAGCGCTGCCGCGTTTTCTCGTTCTGGATGGTGGTGCAGTCAACCGTGAAGGACAACGTCAAGCGCCTCCGCTCGACCGGCTCCTGCGACGATCTGGTGGAGAAGGCCAGCGGCCGCTGGCTATTCCGCGAACGCAGGATCGCACGCTGGAACGATGAGACCGCGCCCTGGCTGTATTCGCCCTAGATTTGACTTAGACGCCTCCGACCCGTTTCATGTCGTCAACCGCATCTGGAGGGACGGACGCGGCGGGAGGGATTCATGA
>JAQGJO010000424.1 GCA_028290595.1 Hyphomicrobiales bacterium
GCGATGTGCGTTCGGCGCAGACCGCCACCATGTACGGCAAGGTCTCGGGCTATCTGAAATCGATCACGGTCGACAAGGGCGATATGGTGAAGGCGGGGCAGGTGATCGCCGAGATCGAGTCGCCGGAGCTTGAACAGCAATTCGCCGGCGCCTCGGCGGATCTCGCCAACAAGAAGCGCAATCTCGAACGTCTGCGCGGGCTCTTCGCCAAAGGTAGCACGACGCAGGTCGCCATGCTGCAGGCGGAAACTGATGCGCTTGTGGCGGAGAACAATGTCGGCGCTCTGGCGACGACGAAGTCCTATCAGACCTTGCGCGCGCCGTTTGCCGGCCGCATCACCGCGCGCTTTGCCGATCCCGGCGCGCTGGTGACGAATGCGCAGACCAATTTCGTCAGCGCCATGCCGCTCGTCACCGTCTCCGACGATACGCGGGTGCGCGTCTACGCCTATCTGCAGCAGCAGGACGTGCCGTTCGTCAAAGTCGGCGACAAGGCTGAAGTGGTCGACGCCAGCCGTCCCGAACGCAAGAAGGCCGCCGAGATCACCCGCATGACCGGCGAGCTGGATCCGAAATCACGCACCATGCTGATCGAGGTGCACCTCGACAATCGCGATAGCTTCTTCACGCCGGGCAGCTTCGCCTATCTCACCTTGCAGGTGCCGGTCGCCTCGTTCACCCAGATCCCGGTGACGGCGCTGCTGACCCGCGGTAACCAGAGTTTCGTGGCGGCGCTCGATAACGAGCGCATCACCTTCCGCCCCATCAAGGTCGCCTCGACAGACGGCGCCACCATCAATATCGCCGAAGGCGTCAAGCCGGGCGAATCCGTGGCGATCAACGTCCCCGACGAAGTCACCAACGGTAGCCGCATCCAGCCAGTGTCGAGCGCGCGCCTGACCGCCTCACAATAAAAATCCGGCGGAGTTTATCATTTCACGTAATCGCTGTCGTCGCCGAGCTTGAGGTGCTCGGACAGGAAGGTCACGAAAGCGCGTATTCTCGGCGATAGCTGGCGACTGGTCGGCCACAGGGCGGCGAATTCTCCTGTCTCTCGGATGTGCTCTTGGAGAAGCGGAACCAGAGTGCCTTGTTCGATCTGGGAGGAAACCGCGAAGGGCGGCAGGAAGGCGATCCCGAAGCCCTTTTCGGCCAGATGTATCAGCGGCTCGATAACCGTTGCGCTCATTGTCTCTGAAATGGCGGAACGCCCGCTCCCCTCCATTTCGAGCAGCGGCCAGTCATGAAGCTTGCCGCTCGCCGGCGAGCGCTGCCGGAGGCAATCATGGCCAGCCAGGTCCGCAGGCACGATCGGCGTGCCACGCCGTTCGAGGTAAGCGGGGGAAGCGACGATCCGCCCGCAGAAACGGCCGAGACTGCGACGCATCAACCGGCTGTCGCTGGCGGCGCCGGTTCTGATGACCACGTCGAATCCTTCCTCGATCACGTCGACCAACCGATCGTTGAAGTCGAGATCGAGCAGGATTGCCGGATAGGCTTTCATGAACTCCGCGACGACGGGCGTCAACAGCATGCCAACCAGCGGCAGGCTGACGCGAAGCCGACCGCTCGGCGCCGCCGCTGTCTGCAACAGCTCCATTTCGGCCGCCTCGATTTCCTCGAAGATGCGGCGGCAGCGGTCGAGGAACAGCCGCCCTTCCTCAGTCAGCGTCATGCTGCGGGTGTTGCGGTGGAACAGCCGCGCGCCGAGGCGCTGTTCGAGACGCGCGACGGCCTTGCCGACGGCTGACGCCGAAATTCCGGCATGCCGGCCTGCCGCAACGAAGCTGCCGGTTTCGGCTGCATGCACGAAAGCGCTGAGAGTGCCCAGGTAGTCCATGCCCAGTAATAGCGGAATTTTATTCCGGAATCTACGGAACACAGGCCTTCTTTTCCATTCCAAAGCCCGGCTTATCTGTCGCGGTAGTCGAATTCGGGCCATATTTGAGGACAGCTATGAGCAGCGACATGAACCGGGAAAAGATACGGGTTGGCATTATCGGCGCCGGTGGCTGGGCCAAATATGGGCACATTCCCGCGTTGCAATCGCTTGAAAATTTCGAAATCCTCGCGGTGTCGAGCCGCAGACTGGAAACCGCCAAGGACACCGCGAGAAAGTTCAACATCCCGCATGCTTTCGGCAACGAGCAGGCGCTCATCGACCATCCGGACATCGATCTTGTGGTGATTTTGGCGCCCGGCCCCGAACATGCGCGGCTCGCTAGGGCGGTAATCGCCGCAGGCAAGGATGTTTACAGCGAGTGGCCGCTTTCGACCACGACAGCCGAGTCCGAAGCGCTTCTGGCTTTGGCAGAGGCGAAGGGCGTTCGGCATATCGTCGGTCTGCAGCGCCGTTTTGGGCCAAGCTCGCGCTACACCCGCGATTTGATCAAGCAGGGATACGTGGGCAAGGTTCGATCCGCCCGTATGAGCGTCAGCGTTGATGCTTTTCCGGCGACCATGCCCGGGATGTACGCGTGGAGTTTCGACGTCTCAAGTTTCTCCAACACCCTTTCGGTTTACGCGGGCCACTTCGGCGATGTGCTGTTCAACTCTGTCGGTTTCCCGAAGGCGCTGACCGCGATCGTTAAAAACCAGTTCCCGGTTATCATCGTCGAGGACACCGGGAAGAAGGTCTCCACCAGCAGACCCGACGCGGCGATGGTCATCGGCATTTTGGAAAGCGGCGGTTTGTTCGCGGTTCAGATCGAGGGCGGGCAACGTCATCGCACCGGCCTTCAGATAGACATCACCGGCACC
>JAQGJO010000435.1 GCA_028290595.1 Hyphomicrobiales bacterium
ATGCAGCGGCAGGCAAACGAACGCGCGGAGACCGCGGCGCGACTGGCCGGTGAATTACGCGTCGAGATCGAAGCCGCGAACCTCGAGCTTGTCGCCGCCAACCAGGGGCTCCAGCAATTCACCTCGATCGTTGCCCACGATCTGCGGGCGCCGTTGAAGCGAATTGAAGCCTTTATCGGCGCATTGCGCGAAGATTACACCGACCGGCTCGACGACGAAGGCCGCGAAATCATGACTCGCGTCAGTCGCGGCGCGATGCGCATGCAATTGATGCTGGATTCGCTGCTCGACTATTCGCGTTACAACGCCAGGGCCATCGGCGACAAATCGGCAGACTTGGCGAAAGTCATCAAAGACGTGATGGAAACTTTCGATTTCCAGAATATGGCGCCGGCGATCACGGTCAATGCCGTTGGCGCCCCCCGCGTCAAAGGCGATCCGTTGCTGCTGGCGCACGTATTCCAGAACCTGATCAGCAATTCGATCAAGTTCCACAGCGGCGACAAAGTGAGCATCGATATCGACGTCAAGACGGTGGGCGACGGCGTCCAGATCACCATTTCCGATAACGGCATCGGCATAGAGCCGCAGTTTGCCGATCAGGTCTTCGACATGTTCGCCCGGCTGCACGATGAGGACGAATATGAGGGCACCGGAATCGGTCTGACCGTCTGCCGCAAGATCGTCAACGATCACGGCGGCAAGATCTGGGTCGACAAGGATTACACCGGCGGCACCCGCATCCACATGACCCTGTCAGCGGTGTCGGAAATCCAATGCGAACCGGATCTGGCGATGACCCTTTTTCAGTCGATGCAGCGCCGGCGCCGGGACGCCGTACCCGCCCGCGAAGCCGTACCCGCCGTTGCTGCCGTTGCTGCGAGCCATCACGCCCGCTTCGACCGGCGCAGCCAATGAGACTGAAAGAATAAGGCTGGAGCGGGTGAAGGGAATCGAACACTCGTATTCAGCTTGGAAGGCTGCTGCTCTACCATTGAGCTACACCCGCGAAACCCAGCGTTTGCTACCGCAGGCGGGTTTGACGCGCAAGCGCGGCCGAAAATGTCCTGTTTCAGGCCACCCTGAGATGATCGCGCAGCAGGACGCCATACCCCGGCAGTGACTTGACGTGGCCGAGGATTCGAAGCGCGCCCCACATGCTGACCTGATTGGTGGTGATGACCGGCTTGCCGATCTCCTTCTCAAGGCGGTCGACCACCTCCATGCTATGCCAGTTGCCGCAGGCGAGCATCACCGCATCGACCTTGTCTGAGTTAACGGCGCGGCCGAGATCATAAGCCGTCTGCGGCGCCAGCGCGCCGATCTCGAGATTCTGGATGACGCCGAGTGCCTTGCGCGTGGGAACCTCGAACCCGCTGGCTTCGAGGAATGACGCCGTGAAGCTATTCACTTCGTCGCTCCACGGTGCACAGAGCGCGAGCCGCTTCACGCCCAGGATATTCAACGCTTCGACCGTTGCGGTCGCGGCGGTCGTCGCCGGCTTGCCGGAAGCATCTTCCATCCGCTTCTTCAACTCGCGATCGTAACCGAGCCCCTTGCGAGACGACGGCGCCGTCAGCCCCAGCAACAACACATCGACATCGGCATCGGCCAAACGCCGGCTACCGTCCTCAAGTTCTTCGACGATACGGATGGTCGAATCCGCCTCGACCTGCGTGAGCCGCAGGCGCGACGTATGCAGCGACGTATCCTTCGGCAAAGCCGCCCAGAACTCCTGCTCCTGCGTCGCATTCGACGAAGGCACCAGCGATCCGATTTTTTTGTAGATGTGCGTCATATCGTTTCTCGCCAGTTCCCCGGGATGCAGGCTATCGCAGCTCGGCTCAGTCCATCTTGATGTTGGCTTTCTGAGCCACATCCTTCCAGGTCTTCATTTCGCGCTCGACGAGCGTGCGCATATCCGCGGAATTGCCAGTGACGACTTCAATGCCGGGGCTTTTCTCCTTCAGAGACGGGTCCTGCATTACCTTGTTGGCTTCGGTCGCCCACATGTCGATGATATTCTTCGGCGTGCCCTTCGGCGCGATCAGCGACCACCACTCGGCCGTTTCGATCGTCGGATAGCCCTGCTCCTTGAACGTCGGCACATCCGGCAGCGCATATGACCGCTCGGCCGAACTCACAGCCAACGCACGAATGGTGCCGGACTTGATGTGCGGCAACGCGGTCGTCAGCGAGGCGACCATGATCTTGACGTGACCGGCAACGAGATCGGTCATTGCCGGCGCTCCGCCGCGATAGGACACGTGCTGCATGTCGAAGCCGGCGGCGAGCTTGAACATCTCGCCGGTGAAATGGGTGTTGGTGCCCGCCCCGGTCGACGAATAGTTCTGGCCGGGTTCTTTCTTGGCGATTTCGATGAATTCCTTGAGGTTCTTCGCCGGATGGCTCTGGTGCACGAGCAGCACGTTCGGCACGCGCGCCATCAAACCGATAAACTCGAAATCGTTCAGAACATCGAAGTCGATCTTGGCGCGGACTGCGGGATAAATCGCCAGCGCGCCGGTGGCGACGCAGATGGTGTAGCCGTCCGGCGCCGAGCGCGCCGTCGTTTCGATGCCAAGCTGGCCGGCGGCGCCGGCGCGGTTTTCCACGATCGCCGTCTGGCCCCAGGCCTGCTGGACGTGCTGCGCAATCACGCGGCCGAGAAGGTCTGTGGTCGCACCCGGCGCGAAGGGCACGATGACCCTGATAGGTTTGTTTGGATAAGTTTGCGCCTGGGCAGCGGTCGCACTCAGCGTCAGAACAGCGGCAAGCGCCAACGCGATCGAACGAACCTGCATCGTTTCCCCATTTCCTTCGCACCAGGTTCGCCCCGGTTGCGCGTCCGACGATATGAAAGCGGATATCAGATGGATGGAACTAAGCGTCAAAGCGCCAGAAGGCAACCGCGCGAACGGACGCATGTGCCGCGCTTTCACGTTTCTCGCTAGCTCGGGTGGGCCGCGCCCGCGGGCGCGAAGTGAAATGGTGGGAGAGGTAGGACTCGAACCTACGAAGGCGTAGCCAGCGGATT
>JAQGJO010000241.1 GCA_028290595.1 Hyphomicrobiales bacterium
CGCGCCGCGAGCAGCGCCTCGATATCATCCTCGAACGCATTGTCGGCGACGCTCGTTTTGGTGGTGTGCGTCACTGCGCCGCCCAACGCTTCCTGCGTCACCACTTCGTTCGTCACCGTCTTCACCACATCGGGACCGGTGACGAACATATAGCTGGTGTCGCGCACCATGAAGATGAAATCCGTCATCGCCGGCGAATAGACATCGCCGCCCGCGCATGGTCCCATGATGACGGATATCTGCGGAATAACGCCGGACGCCATCACATTGCGCTGGAACACTTCGGCATAACCGCCAAGCGCCGCCACGCCCTCCTGGATGCGCGCGCCGCCGGCATCGAACAGACCGATGATGGGCGCGCGGTTCTTCAGCGCCATATCCTGGATCTTCATGATCTTCTGCGCATGGGTTTCCGAAAGCGAGCCGCCAAACACCGTGAAATCCTTGGCGTAAACAAAGATGGTACGGCCGTTGACCGTGCCCCAGCCGGTGACGACGCCATCGCCTGGAATCTTCTCACCCTTGTCCATGCCGAAATCGGTGCTGCGATGCTGCACGAACATGTCGAACTCTTCGAACGATCCATGATCGAGCAGAAGGTCGATGCGCTCACGCGCGGTGAGCTTGCCGCGCTTGTGCTGGGCGTCGATGCGCACCTGTCCGCCGCCAAGAACGGCACGGTCGCGGCGGTCCTGCAGCGTTTTCAGCATCTCTTTCATCGCCCACCCTCTCCCAAAAATTGCAGCATGCGGCCAGCAGCTTCCATTTGCGTCCAGCGTTGCGCGCGACGCGCCAGCCCTTCGGTATCCTCGCCCCAGGTGCGCATCTGGAAATCCTCATCCACATGGGCAATACGCCAGGCCTCGGCGGCGCTCAGATGTCCCTGCGCTACAGCCAGCGCCAGCAAAGCGGACCCGGTCAGCGTGGTCACCGTATGCAGCGCGGCCAGTCGCAACGCCGCCGCATTATCCTCTCCGACTGCCTTGTCGATCGCCTTACGTACGGCAGCAACCGCGGGCTCCGGCTGCGTCACATACATCACGCCCTCGGCCAGAATGAAGCGCGCGCCATGGGCCTCGCGCGCCCAGGCGAGCACGGGATCCCAGGCTGCAGCTTGTTCGGCGACGAGGTTTTGCGGCGTGCCGGCGCGATAGCAGAGCAGATCGCTCTCGGCATATTTCGCGACCTCCGCGCCCACCGCTTCCATCTGGGCGGCCACGCCATCGAGCGCCGAATTGACGATGCGGGTGACCGGCATGCTGGACGGTTCAATCAACTCGCCCTGCGCGCCCCATTCTGCCGCCATCGCTTGCGCCAGAGGTTGCGAGGGAACCGCAAGGCGGTTGCGCGCCGGCGTCAACGCCGGGCGACCATCGAGCACCAGTGCGAAGCCTTCGCCTTCCGCCGCCACCCCCGCTTCCTTGTAGAAACGCTTCGGCAGGCTTTTCTTGAGATCGCGCCGCGCCATCTCGACCGGATCGATCTTCTCGCCCGACGACGGCAGCAACGCTTTCGACAGATCTTCTCTCATCGCAATCTCAACCTGGAATTCTACTCAGGAAAACGCGGCAGCGCGGCCTCACCTTTCGGCGGCTCGACTCTCGCCACATTCATCGTCATCGCCAGCATCGAATAATAGCCGACGAGGCCGCACAGTTCGACGACGCCGTTTTCGCCGAAGCGCGCCTTGGCAGCAGCGTACGTCGCATCGCTGACGCGGCGCGTGGCGAGAAGTTCAGAAACGAAATCCCAGATGATCTGCTCGTCGTCGGTCAGCGGCGATGGCCGTCGGCCATCGCGGATGGCGTTGATGCTCGCCTCAGTCACGCCGGCGGCAAGCGCGTGCTTGCGATGGGCGCCCCATTCGTAATCCTGCGTCCAGTGGCGCGCCACCATGAGAATACAGAACTCGCTCAGCCGGCCCGACAGCGAGCAGCGATAGCGCAGAAACTCACCGACGCGATGGGTGCGCGTCAGCAGTTCCGGCGAGCGCACGAACACATGCCACGGGCCGCTGAACGGAACCTTGCGCTCGGCGACAAACTCGTCCTGCGCCTGCTTCTGCTCCGCCGTGAAATCCTTCTCGGCGATCGGCGGCATACGGCATTCGGTCATCAATGGCTCCCTATTCTTGCGGCGCATCCTCGATCGGATCGTACTGCTTCACATCGAAGCCGAACAGATCGAACGTCTTCTGCATGTGCGGCGGCAGCGGTGCGGTGACATCGAGCGTGCCGCCCTTCGGATGCGGCAGCACCAGCCGGCGCGCCAGCAGATGCAACTTGCGCTCGACTTCGGCGGGCACCGCGCGCAGCGGGTCAGTGCGGCGCGGATCGGTCTCTTTCAACTGCAGCCCGTATTTCGGGTCGCCGATGATCGGATGCCCGATCGCCTCCGCATGGGCGCGCAACTGATGGGTGCGCCCGGTGATCGGCTTCATCGAAAGCCAGGCGAGACGCGGCTGCACCTTGTCGACAGGAGCGTAGAAGGTAACACCGTGCTGCGCATCTTCGGCACCGTGCTTGACGACGCGCATCTTTTCCGGATCGACCCGCGGGCCTGCGCCGCGCGGCGCATCGCTGCGTACACTGCGGTTGTCGCCCATGGCCGCGCCCTTGGCGAGGAATAGCGAGATGCGCCCCTGCAACGGCTTCGGCACGCCCTCAACCACAGCCCAGTAAATCTTGCGCGCCTGGCGCGAACGAAACAATTCGCCAAGGTCGGAGGCGATCTTGCGCGTCTTGGCGATCAGCAGCACGCCCGATGTGTCGCGATCGAGCCGGTGGACGAGCACGGGCCGCTCGCCCTTCTCGTCCTCCATCGCCATCAGCATGCCGTCGATGTGCCGCGTCGTGCCGGAACCACCCTGCACCGCGAGGCCGAACGGCTTGTTGATCACCATCAGATGCTTGTCTTCAAACAGCACCAGTTCGCGCAGCATGCGCACATCGGCCGGCGACGCCGGTGTAGATTTCTTGACGGCCGGGCTGGCAACACCGCCTGCTGAACCACTCGCAGGCGCATCGAGCTTCAGCGGCGGTACGCGCACCGCATTGCCTTCGGCAAGGCGCGTCGAGCCCTCGGCGCGCTTGCCGTCGACCCGCACCTCGCCCTTGCGAACGATACGGTTGAGATGGGACAGCGACAGCGCCGGGAAGCGGCGGCGGAACCAGCGGTCGAGCCGCATGCCGTCGTCTTCGGCGCCGACCACGATGGTCTGCACGCCGGTGCCGGTTCCAGCCTGCCCTTCAGTCTTTGGCTCGGCTTTTACACCGGGCTTTGTATTGGGCCTGGCGCCGCTTTTCACATTTATGCTCATGACAGCGTCCTCACGAGCGCAAGACCGGCGGCCAGGGCCAGGATGGAACCAAGGACCGACACCAGCACATAGGTCAGCGCAGCCCCGGTCTGGCCACGCTCCCACAGCAGCATTGTGTCGAGTGAAAAGGCTGAGAACGTGGTGAAGCCGCCGAGAATGCCTGTCATCAAAAACAGGCGGGCATTCTGGGTCCAGCTTTCGCTGGCGCGAAACGCCAGCCAGCCGGCGACCAACCCCATCACCAGCGAGCCAAGGATGTTAATTGTCATGGTGCCCCAGGGAAATTCCGTGCCGCACCAGCGGGCGCATCCCACATTGACGCCATGGCGCAGCATGCCGCCCAGGCCCGCGCCGAGGAAAACGATGAGATAAGCTGTCATGAGGTCTCTATAGAACGCTGAAGCTGCTGCGTCATCCATTTCCCTTTGAGGGTGCACGACTTGCAATTGCGCCGTCGCACGGCAACACTCGCCGGCTTAAAAGGGGAGGATCATATGTCCAACGTCGAAATCATCGGGGCCCCGATGAGCAGTTATGTCCGGGTGGTGCGGATCGCCTTTGCCGAAAAGGGCGTGCCTTACGATTTCAGACCGGCAGCGCCCCATTCCGCCGATGTCGACGCCATCCATCCGATGGGGAAAATCCCCTGCATGCGCCATGGCGACATCGAATTGTTCGAATCCAAGGCCATTTGCACTTATCTCGACAAGGCCTTCCCGGGCCCGAAACTCATCCCGGACGATGCCCTGCGCGCGGCCCAGGTCGAGCAATGGATTTCCTTCGTCAACACGGTCACCGACCCGGCGATCATCCGGCAATATGTCGTTCCCGGCTATATTATCCCCGGAATGGCCCAAAAAGCCCCGGATCGCGCCTGTATCGAGGCCGCCATGCCCAACGTGGAGAAGCAATTGGGCATTCTTGAAAAGGCGGTGACCGGCAGAACATGGCTCGTCGGCGACACCCTGACCCTGGCCGACATCAACGTCATCCCCATCCTCGCCGGCGCCGTGAGATTCCCTGAATCCGCCGCTGCCATGGAGAAATACCCCAACCTCAAGGCCTATTACGACCTCCACGCCCAGCGCCCTAGCGTCCGCGACACCGCCCCGCCGATGCCGAAAGCTTGACGCTGGCCGCCCTGCCCGCGCTGCGTCTATCCCGGAAACTGATAGTCTGCCCATCGAGGGGTAGCGTTCTGATTCTGGGATTTTTGAGCTGATGGACGATCAGAAGACGGAACAGCCCGCTGTTGTAACCGGCGGCGTTCACCCCCTCGTCGTGGCCTCGATCGTCGCCACCGCCTTTTTCATGGAAAGCTTCGATTCGACCGTCATCGCCATGGCGCTGCCGATGATGGCGAAGTCGTTTTCGACCACGCCCGTGGCGCTGAGCATCGGTCTCACCTCCTACATTCTCGCCCTGGCCGTCGTCCTGCCGGCCAGCGGCTGGATCGCCGATCGCTGGGGCGTCCGCAACGTCTTTTGCGCCGCGATCATCCTGTTCACCATCACGTCGGCCATGTGCGGCCTTTCGGGCTCGCTGCCCGAATTCGTCATGTGGCGCGCACTACAGGGCTGCGCCGGCGCGCTGATGTCGCCGGTCGGAAGGCTCGTGGTTCTGCGTTCGGTCGCCAAGAAAGACCTGGTCCGCGCCATGAACTTCGTCTCGACGCCGGGCCTGGTCGGGCCGCTCGTCGGCCCCCCAATCGGCGGCTTCATCGCCACCTATGCGGACTGGCGCTGGATTTTCTTCATCAACATTCCCGTCGGCCTGCTCGGCGTCGTACTGGCGTGGCGCTTCATTCCGCAGGTCCGCGATGCG
>JAQGJO010000448.1 GCA_028290595.1 Hyphomicrobiales bacterium
CAATATCATCGATCGGCCCGAGTTCTGCGATTTTCAATTCGGCTCGATCGTCAACCGGTCGCCGCTAGTCGTCGCTATTTCCACGGACGGCGCCGCGCCGATTTTCGCGCAGGCGATTCGCGCCAAGATTGAAGCGGCGCTGCCCGCCGGGTTCGCTCATTGGGTGACAGCCGCGAAGCTGTGGCGGATGCAGATGCCGCTGCGGCAAGCAGGCTCTGCTTTGCGGCGGAGTTTCTGGACGGCCTATGCGGCGCTGGCTTTCGCGCAACCGCATCGCGCGCCAGCTGAGCGTGATTTCGACGCCTTGCTTGAGCAGGCAGGTTCGCTTGCGGCCAAAAAGCCGGGCCGGGTCAGTCTTGTGGGCGCGGGTCCGGGTAATCCGGAACTGCTGACCTTGAAGGCGGTGCGCCTGCTGCAATCGGCCGACATCATTCTTTACGACCATCTCGTGTCGCAAGAGATTCTGGACTTCGCGCGGCGCGAGGCGTGCCGCATGCTGGTCGGCAAGACCGGTTACGGCCCGTCCTGCAAGCAGGACGATATCAACGCCCTCATGGTTTCCTTCGCCTGCGACGGCAAGCATGTGGTGCGGCTGAAGGGCGGCGACCCGGGCATATTTGGCCGCGCGGGCGAGGAAATCGCCGCCTGCCGCGATGCTGGCGTGACGGTAGAGATCGTGCCGGGCATCACTACGGCGCAGGGCGCGGCGGCCGATCTCGGCATCTCGCTGACCCATCGCGATCACGCCCAGCGCGTGCAATTCGTTACCGGCCATGCGCGCAGCGGCGCGTTGCCGAAGTCGATCTGCTGGGAGGCCATCGCCGACAGCGATGTAACCACCGTCATCTATATGCCGCGCAAGACGCTCGCCAGCCTGCGCGATGCGGCGCTGGCCGCCGGCCTTGATCCGCATACGCCGGCTGCCGCAGTATTCTCCGCGACCAGGGAGAATTCGCGCAAGATCATCGCGACGATCGCGACATTGCCGGAGCGGTTGGAGGGGATCGACGAGGACGGCCCAGTCGTCGTCATGATCGGATCGGTCCTGTCGGAGGTCGAGATGGTGAGCGCCGACATTCCGGCGCCGGTGTCGAAATCTATCGACGCTGCCTGAACCTGCCCGCGTATGGTGCTTGCCAAAGCTCTTGCCAAGACTCTTGCCAAGGCCCTTGCATTGAAGACGTTTTCGTTATTTTCTGTCCTCTAACCAAGTCGAAGCTTGGAAGAACAGAACTTGAAGCCGGATCGCGGCTTTGGGAAAGGGCGGAAAATGCACTTCGGCGTCATGGATCATCTCGATCTCAGCAGCGACCTGCCGCAGCACGAACATTATGAAAACCGCCTGCGGCTCGGGGAGCTTTACGATCAGGCCGGTTTCCACTGCTATCATGTGACCGAGCATCATTGCACGCCGCTGGGCGGCGGCGCGTCACCCAGCGTGTTTCTGGCTTCGCTGGCGCAACGCACGAAGCGGCTGCGCGTCGGCACGCTGGTCTATGCACTGCCGGCGCACCATCCGCTGCGGATGTTTGAAGAAATCTGCATGGTCGACCAGATCAGCGGCGGCCGTCTCGACATCGGCTTTGGCCGCGGCTCGGTGCCGATGGAACTGGCCTATTTCGGTGTCGATCCGGCCGAGGCGCGCGAGATTTACGACGAGGCGCTGGCCATCGTTCGCCAGGGCCTGACCGAAGGCCGTATCGATTTTACCGGCAAGCATTTCGACATGCGCAACGTGCCGCTGCATCTCAAGCCGTTTCAAAAGCCGATGCCGCCAGTGTGGTACGGCGTGCATTCGACCGAGAGCGCCAAACGCGCGGCGGGCGCCCGCTTCAATGTCGTCATGAACGAGGGGACGCAGACGGCGGCGCAATATATCGACGATTTCAAACGTGAGCTGACGGCCACCGGCTTCGATGGACCGGAGCCGATGATCGGTCTGGCGCGCACCATCGTGGTCGCGCCGAGCGACGAGGAAGCGATGGCCATTGCGCGCCGGGCGCATATTTCGTTTCAGAAGAGCTTCAGGTGGTTGCACACGCTGCACGGCGTGGTGCCGAAGCTGAGCGGCCTCGAGGCGACTTATGACGAGTTGATGCAGGCGGAGCGGGCGATCGCCGGCTCGCCCGAGACGGTCTTGCGGTTTTTGCAGCGGCAGCATGCCGAGACGGAGGCGAACTATTCGGTGCTCCGCTTTGCCTTTGGCGACATGAGCTTTGACGAAATGCGCCAGTCGGTGGAGCTGTTCGTGGAAAAGGTAATGCCGCGTCTGCGCGAGATGGATCCGGCGCTGCTCGTGTGAGTACAAGGGCCGCAGCCTCTGTCATTCCCGACGCGCGCAGCGCGAGCGGGAAACCAGGTGTTGCAACAGCGTTGGTGCTGGACGTTGGCTGATGCGCTGAACCATCAGGTCTGGATCCCCGCTCGCCCGCTATGCGGGCGTCGGGGATGACAGGTGGCCGGCGCGTTTACAGCGTGGCTAAAAACGCTTCCAGGTCGGCGAAATATTCCGGCCAGGCCGGCGCGACGAACCGCGCCGCACGCTGGCGCGCATCTTTATGATATTCCGAGTTTCTGTCGGCCATTTGCAGAATGGCTGATTTCCAACCGGGGCCGTCGAGCGGCGAACGCAGGATGGCACAATCCTGCATGATCTCGCGGAACACCGGAATATCGGAGGCGATAGCCGGCGTGCCCATGGACAGGGCTTCCACGACCGGCAGTCCATAGCCTTCGTCGAACGTTGGCATCAGCAGGGCCTGCGCGCCGTGCACCAGCCGGTTGAGCTGGGCCGAGGGAACGCCGGAGACTTCCGCCACATGGTTGCGCAGGACCGGCGACCGGTCGAGCAGATCGACGACCTGCTCACATTCCCAGCCTCTGCCGCCGATGATGAGCAAGCGTGGCGCGTTGGGATTTTCTCGGATCATCTCGCGCCAGAGCTGCAGCAGCAGGAGATGGTTCTTGCGCGGCTCGATGGTGCCGACAATGATGAAATAGGGATGCCCGGTCGCATCGCGCTCGGGCTGCACTATCGGCGTCGGGTTGTTGTCGAGCGCGAGCGGCGAGGGAAAATAGCCGACATGGATCGGACGCGGGCGCTCGCCGAGCGCGCGCATCTCTTCTTCGAGCCTGGTCTTGACGCTTTGCGCGGAGACGAGGAATGCATCGGCATGGTGCAGGGCAGTGGCAAGCCGGCGGCGGAACAGGTCGTAATTGTCGGGGCGAAAATATTCCGGATAATCGATCGACAGGAGGTCGAAGATAAAGAAGACCTTGCGGAGATCCGGCCTGCGGTCGAGCCAGGTCAAGCGCCACGGATTTTCCAACTGATGCTGGGCGATGTTGAGATAGATCGCGCCTTGCGGAATCTGCACCGATCGATTCTGGGCAAGCCGCAATTGGGTCATGCGCAGCGAGCGGTACTTGCTGTAGAGCCAAGACTTGCTGGACTTGCCGTAGGGCCCTGACCGTTCGGGCTTGGTGACGTCGAGTTTTTCGAACGGCGTCCCCGGCGTGCTGGCCAGCCAGTCGCGTAGCCGATTGAAAGGCGCATCGTCCGCCGCGTTGAAATTTGCCTGGGGCTTCTCTTGCCAGAAATGTTCGGCGAGCTCGAGGATTTTGGCTGTTTGGGCCGGCGAATGCAGCCGCTCGTGGTGGTTTCCGTAATGAATGCCGCCAGTGAAGTCAGCGTTTGCGCCGGAAACATCCGGACGGATGAAATGCCTGGCGAAAGCGAGGTCGATCCTGTCGATACCGGTCGGTTCGTTGACGATCAGCCTGGATACCATATGCGTGACGTCGAAGGCCGTCCGCAAACGATCAGATGACAAATCCAAGCTCCTGCGATGTATCGGCCCGCAACTTGCACGGGATATAGCTGCCTGGCGTCGATGCGCCGATAATCATTCTGTCACTGGTCTTGGGCTATAATTGGTTCGAGTGATTTATAGTTGCCAAAATTGAAGGCTAGAACAGGTTTTGCAAGGCTGGCATCCGGTGCCCTTCTGGACCCTCCGGCAAGAGTTTGGTAACAATTGTATCGCTGAATTTGCTGGTTTTTGGGCGTTCTTTGCGGGGGCTGGTAAAGTTAAAGCGAAGAGGTAGCGTTCGTGCAGATAACGAGTGTTCAGGCGAAAGCCGCGGAACTTGGAGCGCAACCCTCCAGGCTCCAGTTTTCGGACGCACTATCCTGGCTTCGGGACCATGCCTTTGATATGTGGGCGAATTCCGGTTGCGATAGCGAAAATGGCGGATTTTACGAACGCATCGATCTTCAGGGCCGCGCTGTCGTCGAAAACCGGCGAGTACGTGTCCAGGCACGCCAGATTTATTGCTTTGCCCATGCCCGCGATCTCGGCTGGGGCGGCGACTGGCGCAAGATGATCGATCACGGCGAACGTTTCATTTTGGCACACGGACGCGATTCAAACGGATACTTGCGCGGGATCCATCCGGCGACCGGCGTTCCCACAGATGCGCCGCCGGATCTTTACGATCAAGCATTTTACCTGCTGGCGCTCGCGCAAGCTTTCCGCGTCACCGGCGATTCAAAGCATCGTGCGCTGGCACTGGCGCTCGAAGGCAATATCCGTCGTGATTTCGCCCATCCCATGGGTGGTTTTTACGACACGCCGCTCAACCACGACACATTGCGGGCCAACCCGCATATGCATCTGCTCGAAGCTGCGCTGGTGTGGATCGAGGTGAGCGATGCCGCGGTCTGGCGCAATCTGGCGCACGAGATCGTGCGGATTTGCAAAGACCGGCTGATCGACCCTCATTCCGGCGCCGTGCTCGAATATTTCAACGCGGACTGGACGCCGGTCAAGACCGGCGCTCAGGCGATCATCGAGCCGGGTCATCTGTTCGAGTGGACATGGCTGCTGTCGCGTTACGAAGCCATTTGCAATGTCCCGTGCAGCACAGTCTATCGCCGGCTCTATGATCTCGGGCAACGTCACGGCGTGTGCCGGGAACGCGGCGTGGCGATCAACGAACTGCATCACGACATGAGCTGGTGCAATTCAGGGGCACGGCTCTGGCCGCAGACGGAACGGCTGAAGGCATCGTTAGCGTTGGCGCAACTCGCCGACGGGGCGGGCCGTGATGTCTATGTGGCGGCGGCCCAGGACGCCATCCATTCCATCGGACTTTATTTCGACGATCTGCCGAAAGGTTTGTGGCGCGACAAAATGTCGGACGATGGATCGTTCGTCAGCGAACCAGCGCCGGCCAGCACATTCTACCATCTTGTTTGCGCGTTCGCGGAAGTCGCCAAAAGCGAGATTGCGAGCGGCGCGGCTCAAAAACCGGGCAAGGCCCGCATTGCGCAATCGCCGGTCTCGTGAGAACAGGTTGCCGTCTCGCGTTTGTTGCGCTGCTCAGTTTACGGCGTAACTGAGTCCCACCCGCATCTGCTCACAGCCCTTCTTCAGTCGACAAATTTGGAGTTCGTTTTGGCAAATCCGGTCGTCCCCCCCGTGATTATTCCCGTCGTCCTGAGTGGGGGAAGTGGAACCCGCCTGTGGCCGCTCTCAACCGGCCAGAAGCCAAAACAGTTTCATCGTTTGATCGATGACGACACCATGTTCCAGCAGACGTGCCTGCGCGTGCATACGGGAGCCGACCGCCGTTTTGCGGAACCGGTGGTCATCTGCAATGCGCGGCACGAAGATCATGTGATCGAGCAGCTCGAAGAAGTGCATATCGACGCCGGCGCGGTGATCGTCGAACCGATCGGACGCAACAGTGCGCCGGCCATCGCCATCGCCTGCCTGCATGCGGTGGCGACCAATCCCGACGCCGTGCTTCTGGTCCTTCCAGCCGACCATGCGATCCCGGATCAGCAGCATTTTCGCGACAGTATTTTCCGCGGCCTGTCCGCGGCGCAGCAGGGCTTTATCGTGACGCTCGGCATCCGTCCGGCAAGGCCGGAAACCGGATACGGCTATATCAATGTCGGCGAGGCCATCGACAGCGGCTGCTCCCGCGTCAAACGTTTCGTCGAAAAACCCGATCGCGCGACCGCCGAAGAGTATCTCGCCTCCGGCGAATATCTCTGGAATGCCGGCATGTTCCTGTTCCGGGCCGCCGCGATGATTGACGCGTTGGGCAGGCATGCGCCCGATCTGCTGGAGCAGTCGCGGGCAGCCTATGCGGCTGCCAAGCCAAGCGGCAGGCATATCCGGCTGCCGCTTGACCAATTCCGCAAATGCCAGTCGATCTCTATCGACTATGCCGTCATGGAAAAGGCCGACAATGCGGCAGTCGTCCCGGTGGATTTTACCTGGAGCGATCTTGGGTCCTGGGCGTCGATCTGGGAGCAATCGCCGCGCGATGGCGACAACAACAGCCTGCATGGCGCCGCGGTCGCTTCCGACAGCACCGGCAATCTTATTTTTGCTGAAGGCGTTTCCGTTGGCGTGATCGGTGTGGAAGGCCTCGTGGTGGTGGCGACGCCGAATGGCGTGCTCGTCATCCCCCGTGACCGGACCGAGGAAGTGCGCAAGATCGTCGACGCGCTGATGCCGTAAGCAGCTTGCTGCTGCTACCTCGGAAAAAGCGTGGCAGAATGCGCTTCGTAACGAGCGTGCAAAACTTGCACGAACCGTGGCAATGGCGGCCGTGAATCCGTCACGAAGATTGCCTGAAGATTACGCTGCGGTGCAGCAGAGACGACAGCGCTCGCTCGCGAAATTGCGATTTCTAAAATCTAGAGATCGTGACTAGAGTAATTCCAAGGTAGTCCCGCTACCTTGGAATTTGCTGATCACATCTGGTCACCTTTGAAGGGGAAGATAATCATGGCGTCTCTCAACGTTAACGGTAAGCCGTATCAGGCCGATGTCGATCCGCGCACGCCGTTATTGTGGGTGTTGCGCGATTCGCTTGGTCTCACGGGAACCAAATATGGCTGCGGCATCGCCCAATGCGGCGCCTGCACGGTGCATATCGATGGCGTCGCCACGCGCTCGTGCTCGGTGCCGGTCAACATGGTTTCCGGCAAGAAAATCACCACGATCGAAGGTCTCGCCGTCAATAACGTGATGACCAAAGTGCAGAAGGCCTGGTTCGACAACGATGTTCCGCAGTGCGGCTACTGCCAGAGCGGCATGATCATGGCCGTCACCGCCTTGCTGAAAGATCGCCCGAAGCCGACGGACGCCGATATCGATGCCGCGCTGACCAACATCTGTCGCTGCGGCACCTATCAACAAATCCGGCAGGCGATTCACGCCGCCGCGAAAGCTTGAGGGGCGCGACCATGAACGATATGCCAAAATTTGATCGCCGCTCGTTTCTCGTCGGCGCTGCTGCTGCAACAGGCGGCTTTTCGCTCGGCTTCAACTATATGCCCGACGCTTTGGCGGCCGACGCCACGCCGGAAGTCAATGCCTGGGTTGTGGTGAAACCGGACGACTCCGTCGTCATCCGCATCGCCCGTTCGGAAATGGGCCAGGGCTCGCTCACTGGTCTTGCGCAAATGGTTGCCGAAGAGCTGGAATGCGATTGGTCGAAAGTGTCGTGGGAATATCCGACGCCGGGCACGAACGTTGCGCGCAAGCGCGTGTGGGGCAATTACAACTCCACCGGCAGCCAGAGTATCCGGCAGTCGCAGGAATATGTCCGCAAGGGCGGCGCCGTTGCGCGTGAAATGCTCATTCAGGCTGCTGCCGAGGAATGGAAAGTTCCGGCTGGTGAATGCACTGCCGCCAATAGCGTCATCACGCACAAGGGTTCCAGACGTAAGACGACCTTCGGCAAAGTCGCGGCTGCAGCGGCCAAGATCGATCCGCCGAAAGACGTTAAACTGAAGGACCCGAAGGACTGGAAGATCATCGGCAAGCCGTTGAAACGCCTCGATACGGCCGACAAGCTCACCGGCAAGCAGATTTACGGCATCGACATCAAGCTGCCCGGCATGGTGATTGCCGCCATTCATGATTGTCCCGTCAACGGCGGCAAGCTGACGTCGTTTGACGCCGACAAGGTCAAATCCATGCGCGGCGTCAAATCGGTGGTCCGCGTCAGCGACAGCAGTGTCGCAGTGGTCGCCGATACATTCTGGAACGCCAAGACGGCGCTCGCCGCCCTGCCGAAGACCTGGGATCTGGGCGAGAACGTCAAAGTGTCCAGCGCGACGATTGCGGACATGTTGAAGGAAGGCCTTTCCGCCGATCAGGCCTTTGTCGGCAACAAGACCGGCGATGCGCCGGCTGCTCT
>JAQGJO010000472.1 GCA_028290595.1 Hyphomicrobiales bacterium
GATCGCCAGCAAGTTCGGCAATATGGCCGGCAAGGACGGCAGGATCGCCGACGGACGTCCGGAGACCGTGATCGCCTCCTGCGAGGCGAGCTTGCGACGCCTGAAGACCGATCGGATCGATCTCTACTATGTGCATCGGATCGATCCGAGTGTGCCAATCGAGGAGACGGTGGGCGCCATGGCCCGCCTCGTGGAGCAAGGCAAGGTTGTCGCGCTCGGCCTCTGCGAAGCCAATCCTGTCACGTTGCGTCGGGCGCACAAGGTGCATCCGATCAGCGCGATACAGAGCGAGTATTCGATCCTTTACCGATCCGAGGCGGAGGAGGTTCTTGCCACGACGCGGGAGCTCGGCATCTCCTTTGTCGCCTACGCGCCTCTCGGCCGCGGTCTGCTGACTGGGGCCGTCGCTGCGGAGTCGATGGGGAAAGATGACGAGCGGCTGCGTCACCCGCGGTTTCAGCCGGAAAATCTCGAGCGCAATCTCGTGTTGGCGCAGAGCCTGCGGGACATCGCGGCCAAAAGGAATTGCACGGCTGGTCAGGTCGCCATCGCCTGGTTGCTGGCGCAGGGCAATGACATCATTCCCATTCCGGGCACCAAGTCGATGCACCGGCTGGTGGAAAACATCGCCGCCGCATCGGTGGAACTGACCGCCGAGGACGTGAGCTTTCTGTCGGCTGCGATTCCGCCTGGCGCCGCCGCAGGCACCCGCTACCGGGCGGAGCACATGAAGAACATGTATCTCTAGCGAACCGCTAATCAACAAGGAGTTATTGTTTTGGAAGAACGCGTTTCTTTCACGTCCGAAGGCATGAAGCTGGTCGGAACGGTCTCGATGCCGGAAAATCTGCCGGCCGGCGAATGCCGTCCGGCTTTCATCGTCCTGCACGGCTTCGGTAGCACACAGAACGCCGCCAACGTGCGCACGCCCTGTGACATGCTGAACCGCCTCGGCTATGTGACCATGCGTTTCGACATGCCCGGCTGCGGCGATAGCGAAGGCGAACGCGGCCGTCTGATCTGCATGGAGCAGGTTGCAGCCACGCGCGCCGCGCTCACCCTGCTTCAGTCGTTTGCGCAGGTCGATCCGGCACGGATCGGCGTCATGGGAAGCAGCTTTGGCGCAGCGGTCGCTGTCTACACGGCTGCCACGGATGAGCGTTTTGGCGCGTGCGTCTCCGCATCTGGCTGGGGCAACGGCACCCTGAAGTTTGAGGCGCAGCACAGCGCGCCCGGCGCCTTCGACAAATTCAAGGCGATGCTGAAGGAAGGCCGCGAGCATCGCGAGCGCACCGGCCAACCGATGATGGTGTCGCGCTACGACATCGTGCCGATCCCGGAGAAGCTGCGCGGCCATGTCGTCGAAAAGTCGATCATGCTCATGCCGGTCGAGACCGCGCAGAGCATGTATGACTTTATCGCGGAGGAGGTGGTGGACAAGATCGGTCCGAGGCCGCTCCTGTTCCTGCACAGCGCAGTCGATTCAGTAACCCCCCCGGATCAGACGGTGCGAATGTTCCAGCGCGCTCAAGAGTCTGCCGAGATGCATCTGTTCTCGGGAACGGATCATTTCATGTTCGCGGAAAGCAACAAGCGGGTCCACGAAGTCGTGACCAGCTGGTTGAAGGATTTCTTCCCTGTGAGCGGCAAGGCGTAGCTTCAATCGCAGTCCGCTTCACCGGAAGCTAGGCGGCGGTGAGCCCGCCGTCATGGGCGAAAATCTGCCCCGTCACGTAGCGCGACGCGCTGCTGGCGAGGTAGATCGCAAGGCCCGTCAGGTCCTCCGGCGTGCCCATGTGGCCCATGGGGATCGAGCTTTCGATGAACTCGTTGAAGCGCCTGATCGCGCCCTGTTCGGCGCTGGCGCGGCGCTCGCGGCCCAGTTGCGTGCCGCCGTGCCAGCCCGGTGCGATGGCGTTAACGCGGATTCCGTCGCGCGCATATTCGATCGCAAGCTGACGCGTGAAGCCGTCAACGCCCGCCTTCGACGAGGCATAGGGAATGGCGGTGATCTCGAAGCCTGGATAGAGGCCGACGAGCGCCAGAAACGAGCTTAGATTGATGATCGATGCATCTTTCGATTTGAGCAGCATCGGCAGAAAGGCCTTGGAACATAAAAAGACGCTGCGCAGGTTGGTGGCGATGACCCTGTCCCAATCCGCCACCGAGACATCGAGCAGGCGGCCGGGCGGAATGGCGATGCCGGCATTGTTGACGAGGCCATGCAGGACGCCAAGCTGCGCCTCCACTTTCGCCGCCATGGCAAAGACGGGCTCTTCCTTCGAGACATCGGCAAGCAGGGCAAGCGCTTTGCCGCCGGCCTTGATGATGAGATCGCAGGTCTCCTCCACGGCAGGATCGATGTCGGCGCAGGCGACATGAGCGCCGCGCTGGGCGAAGGCGAGCGCGAAGGCGCGGCCGAGGCCGCCGGCCGCACCGGTGACAACGATGTTCCTGCCGCGCAGGGAGAAAATGTCCGTGTCCATCATTCGCCCTTCAATGGAAGATCGCGCCGCCGTCGACATTGATCATCTGGCCGGTGACGAAGCCGGCGTCGTCCGACGCCAGAAAGGCGATGGTGCCGATGACATCGTGGGCGACCTGGGTGCGGCCGAGCGGACGGGTGGCCGCGCGTGATTGCACTGCTTCCAGGCCGAATACATTGCGGGTGCCGGGCGTGTCGGTCAGGCCCGGCGAGACGACATTGACGGTGATGCCGTATTTGCCGAATTCATTGGCCATGCAACGGCTGAGGCCGATGACGCCGGATTTTGCGGCGACATAATCGGGATGAAACGCCGGCGCATTGAAGATGCTGCTCGAGCCGATGTTGACGATGCGGCCTCGGCCGATGGGCTTCATCAATGGCAGCAGGCTTTTCGTCATCAGGAAGACGCTGTCGAGATTGACGGCGAGGACGTGACGCCATTGCGCATAGGTCAGCTCCTCGAAACGGTGCACAGGAAAGAAGCCGGCATTGTTGATGAGGACGTCGACACGGCCGCAGCGCGCTTTGACATGTTCCGCCAGCGAAGCGCAGGCGCTTTCGTCGCTGACGTCGACGGGAAAGGTGATGAGCCTGTCCTGCTTGCCCAACACCTCCTCAAGGCGCTGCAGCGATTCCTGGTTCTGGTCGACGGCGACGAGCGTACCGTCATCGGCCAGAATGCGTTTCGACATTTCCGTGCCGATGCCGCCGCCGGCGCCCGAGAGCACGGTGATCCGACCGGCGAATCCATTTTTTGAGACGGGTTCCACGTCGCTCAAGCCTTGTCGTTGAGGGCGGCCTTCAGGGCGGCGCGCTGATGCATGAGATCGGCGCATCCGGCCTGGATGGCGTCATATTCGAAGCCGCGCATGACCGCCGGCATGTCGTCGTCGCCGACGGATTGTCGGCGCGAGGCGATTTCGCCCTTCGTCAGCTCCTTGATAGCGCCGAAGCG
>JAQGJO010000495.1 GCA_028290595.1 Hyphomicrobiales bacterium
CGCGACCAGGGCATCGCCATCAACGGCATCGTCATGCTGTCGCCGTTGCTGGAAGGCTGGCTGACCTTCGGTGACGACAGTTCGGCGTTGCACGCCGCGCTGCGGCTGCCGTCGCTCGCCGCCGCCGAGCTGGAGCGCAAAAACGCGTTCACGCCGGAGGCGTTGGCCGCGGCGGAGAAATTCGCCATGACCGATTATCTGACCACGCTCGCGGCCAAGCCGCCGCAGGGCGCGGCCGGCGATGCTTTTTATCAGAAGGTCGCGCAAGTCACCGGCATGCCGCTCGAGACGGTGAAGAAATCCGGCGGCTTCATCTCCGACGACTATGTGAAAGGCCTGCGCGCCGCCGACGGCAAGATCGTCAGCCGCTACGACGCCGGCTTTGCCGTCGACGATCCATTTCCCGAACAGCGCGGCTCACGCGGCAACGATCCGATCCTCGACGGCGTGTCGCGCGCCTATGGCGGCGCGTTTGCCGCCTACGCGCGTAACGAACTCGGCTTCAAGACGGAGATGACTTATTCGCTGCTGGCGAATGACGTCACCAGCGGCTGGGACTGGAAAGGCGGCCGCTATCAGGCCAGCAGTGAAGACGATCTGCGCGTGCTGCTCGCCTTCAGCCCGTCATTCAAGCTGCTGATCGCGCACGGATATACCGACATGGTCACGCCCTACGGCGCAACGCGCTATATGCTCGACCACCTGCCGCCGCTCGATCCGCCTGGCCGCGTGCAGCTCAAGCTCTACCGCGGCGGGCACATGGTCTATCTCGACCCGGCGTCGAGAAAGGCGTTCACCGCCGATGCGGCGGCGTTTTTCAAGGGCGAGTGATTACTCCATCGTCGCGCCGGAGGCTTTCACGATCGCCGTCCACTTCGGAATTTCGGACTTGATGTAGGCGCCGAACTCGTCCGGCGTGCCGCCGACGATATCGACGCCGAGCTTGGCGAGCGAAGCCTGCACGCCGGGATCCTTCAGCGCCTTGACTGCGGTTTCGTTCAGTTTAGCGATTACGTCAGGAGGCGTGCCGGCCGGCGCGACCAGGCCGTGCCAGGTGCTGGCTTCGAAGCCTTTGAGGCCCGCTTCGTCCATGGTCGGAATATTCGGTAGCACCGACGTGCGCTTGAGAGTGGTCACCGCCAACGCGCGAACCTGCCCGCCCTCGATCTGGCCGACAACGGAAGCCGCCGTTGCAAACATCATCTCCTCGCGACCACCGATGACGTCCTGCAAGGCCGGCGCCGCGCCTTTATACGGCACGTGCAAGATGTCGACCTGCGCCATGGTCTTGAACAGTTCGCCGGACAGATGCGCCGCCGCGCCGTGACCGGACGAAGCGAAGTTGAGCTTGCCGGGCTGCGCCTTGCAGAGCGCGATCAATTCCATCAGCGTCTTGGCCTTCACGTCATTGTTGACGACAAGAATGTTTGCCTGCGTGCCGACCAGCGTAATCGGCAGGAAATCTTTCTGCGGGCTGAAGGAGATTTTCTTATAGAGCGCTTCGTTGGTGGCGAGGATGCTGTTGTTGCCCATCAGCAGCGTGTAGCCATCGGGCTTGGCATGGGCGACGTAATCGGCGGCGATATTGCCGCCGGCGCCTGGACGGTTCTCGATGATGAACGGGACGCCAAGCAGCTCTTCCATCTTCTTGCCGACAATGCGGGACAGCACGTCGCTGGGACCGCCGGGCGTGAAGGCCACCACCAACATCACCGGCCGGTTCGGATAATCCGCGGCTTTGGCGGGAGCCGCAATAAAGGCGGCCGAAAGGCTTGAAACAACGCTGGCAAGCAGCGCCGTACGGCGCGTCCAGTGGACGAAATAGCTCATGGGAATCCTCCAACTTATGTTGGCCCCTCAATACGCGAGCGGACGGAACGCGCAAGCCGGTTGCGCACATTAGTCGCATGCGTCAGAACATATCCGACCTCAGCCGCGGACGCGCCGATGAGCCTTTTCAAAGAGCCGAAGATCGACTGCCACGCGCATGTGTTTGATCCCGTCCGTTTTCCCTACGGAAAAGACATCGAATACAAACCCGCCGGCCAGGAACTGGGCACGCCCGGCCAATATGCCCAGGTGATGAAAACCTATGGCGTCGGCTACGCCCTGCTGGTGCAGCCGAACTCCGGCTACGGCAGCGACAACGGATGCCTGCTCGACACCATCGCCAGGGATAAACATCGCCTCAAGGGCATCGCCATTTTCGATCTGAACACTGACGTCGCAACGCTGCGGGATTTGCAGCAGCAAGGCATCGTCGGGGCGGCCTTCAATCCGACATTCCACGGCATCGATTATTACCGGCAGTCTGAGCCTCTCATCGCCAGGCTCGCCGAGCTCGACATGTTTCTCAATCTGCAATGTGAGCACGACCAACTTGAGCTGTTCGTGCCGTGGATCGAAAAGCTGCCGATCAAGGTCCTGATCGATCATTGCGGAAGGCCGACACCCGAGGCGGGGTTCGCGCAGGTCGGCTTTGCCGCGCTAATGCGAATAGCAAAAACCAAACGCGTCAACGTCAAGCTGTCCGGTTATTCCAAGTTCGCCCAGCAGTCCTACCCCTTCGAGGATGCCTGGCCTTACGCGCGCGCGATTGTCGATGTCTATACGCCCGATCGGTGCATGTGGGCGTCGGACTGGCCCTATCTGCGCGCGCCGCAGCGCCAGGACTACGGACCGTTGGTCGAACTGGCGGG
>JAQGJO010000509.1 GCA_028290595.1 Hyphomicrobiales bacterium
ACTATTTTCCCTTGAAAGAAGTCTTCGGCAAGCTTCATACGCCGGTCGATTATTACCGGGCCAACCGGTTGTTCCTTTGCGACGCCCTGAATGCCGGCATCACCACTGTCATCAACTACGCGCACAATACCCAATCTCCGGCGCATGTTGACGCCGAAATTCGGGCGATGATGGAAAGCGGCCTGCGCGGTCGCTATGCCTATAGCGGGCCGGATCCTTATCCGAATGACAAGACCATCGATTTCGACGACGTGCTTCGCGTCAAGCGGACATTCTTCACACGCGCGGACGGGCTGATCGATCTTGGATACGGGTTGCGCCCATCGACGCCGTTTGCTGCGCCGCTCACGGCCTATCCGCAGGAGTTTCGCTTCGCTATCGAGAACGGGCTGCCAATCATCCTGCATTCGGGGTCGCGCCCCGGCGTCATGGCCCCTGCAAAACTCCATGCCGAGGGGTTCAGCAAAAACATGATCTTCGTTCACTCGCTGATGTTCGACGAGAAAGATCGCGAGGTGATGGCGCAGAACGGGACCTCGAACGCCTTTTCACTCTACAACGATCTGCGCAACCAGCTCACAACTGAACTGCGCCAGCAGATTCTTGGCATGGTGAATCTCGGGGTCAATGTCTGCCTGTCCCATGATGCGACGTCGCTCAACCCGACCTCGATGTTCGATCAGATGCGGCTCGCCTGGCACATTGCGACAGGAGTGCCGAACACGCCGCTTGAGAAAATGCGGCTAACGCAGACGCAATGCCTGGAAATGGGCACCATCAATGGCGCCAAGGCGATGGGCATTGCCGACAAGACCGGTTCCCTGGTTGCCGGAAAATGCGCAGACATCATTCTGCTGCGGGCCAGCGATATCAACATGGTGCCGTTCGAGAACGGTCATTCCGCCGTGCTGCATAGTGCGAACACGAGCAACGTCGATACCGTGATCGTCGATGGGAAGGTGCTCAAATTCGGCGGCAAGATCCTCAGCATCAATACCGATGACGTTCGCCGCGAGGCGCTGGAGTCGTTTTATCTCTTGCGCGAGCGCGCCGGTGGAGAATGGGCGCCCAAGCCCTGGGAAAAACGGCCTACTTGAGCAGGGAATATCGAGAGGAGAACTTCACCATGGGAGGGAACGTGACTATTACCCGCAAAGAGTTTCTACGGGCTACCGCAGCCGTTGCAACGACTGTCGCCGTCGGAGGGACAGGCGCTTACGCGCAGGAATATCCGAGCCAGGATTTCAAGGTTATCTGCGGATTTCCGCCAGGCAGCGGCGCCGATATTTTCGCCCGTTACTTCGGCGAGAAGCTGCGTATTCTGACCGGCAGAAATGTGATCGTCGAAAACAAGCCAGGCGCCAACAGCAATATCGCGACCACATACGTGGCGCGCGCCAAGCCAGATGGGTACACGCTGTATCCGTTCGCCGGCACGACCGTTGCTGCGACCATGCATCTGTTCAAGGAGCCGCCGGTCGATGTCGGCAAGACCATCACGGTCGCCGCCACCACTAGCAATCTGGCGTTCATGCTCGTGGTCGATCCGAAGAGCCCCTACAAGAGCGTCGCCGATCTCACGGCGGCAATGAAAAAGAAAGGCCCGACCGCAACCTATGCAACGGCGGCCAACCCTGGCGCCATCATGGGGGCGCTCTACAAGGAGTCGGCCGGTTTCGAAGCGGTCGAAGTGTCCTATCGCAATGCGCCGGACTCGCTGAACGAACTGGTCAGCGGCAAGCTCGATTATGGCCTGCATGACCCGATCTTCGCACTCGCGCAGGCGCGCGAAGGCCGGTTGCGCATTCTGGCGGTGAGCTCCAGCGACCGGCTGCAGTCCATCCCCGAGGTGCCGACGATGAAGGAATCGGGCGTGCCGATGGATCTGAACATCTGGTGGGGCGTGATGACGACGGCGGGCACGCCGCGGCCGGTGATCGACAAGATCAAC
The DNA here is from genome assembly GCA_028290595.1 of Hyphomicrobiales bacterium. The sequence continues at coordinate 1,952 of JAQGJO010000509.1, forward strand.
GCCTGGTTCAAGGAAATCCTCAGCACGGAAGAAACGAAGAAGTTTCTGGCGCTGTCGGGCGCCGATCCGATGATCCGCACGCCCGATCAGGCGCAGGCCATGTTCCTCACCGCGATCAAGGAATGGGGCGATTACGTGAGGATTGCCAAGATACCGCAGAACTAATACGAGCAGCCTGACAGGCGCCTCCGCCCTCGCTTTGCGAGGGTCGGGAGGTGCTGTGACAGGAGATTTTTCATGGCGCTCGATCCCAAGATCGTCAAAACCCTTCAAGGGGTGTCGACTGCAACCATCACCACGGTGATGTTGAAGAAGGGTCTGCGCAATCTGTGGATTCGCGGCTCCAAGCCGCTTCGGCCCGGCGTCGAACGGATGGTCGGGCCCGCCTTCACCTTGCGCTTCATTCCGGCGCGCGAAGACCTCGCGACGCCCGAATCCTGGGGCAATCCGATCTCGACGCGCACCGCCGTCGAGGCGATGGAAGAAGGCGATATCGCCGTCATCGACGCCCTCGGCGTGACCGACGCCGGCTGCTACGGCGACATTCTGATCGCGCGTATGGCCAAGCGGAACGTCGCGGCGCTCGTCACCGACGGGGCGGTGCGCGACATCGAGGGCGTGCTGTCGACCGGCCTGCCGGTATGGTCGCAGGGCTGGGCGGCGCCGTCCTCCGTGCAGGGCCTGACCTTCGTCAACTGGGGTGAGCCGATCGGCTGCGGCGGCGTGGCGATCTTTCCCGGCGATGTGATCGTCGCCGACAAGGATGGCGCCGTCGTCATCCCGCAGGCCTTCGTCGATCATGTGCTCGAGCATGGTCCCGAGCAGGAACGCATGGAGGGCTGGATCATGAGCGAGGTCGAGCGCGGCGAAAAGCTGCCGGGCCTCTATCCGATGAATGCCGAGACCAAGGCGCGCTACGACGCCTGGAAGAAATCCTTGCCGGTTGAGTGAGCTCATCATGTCCTTCAACGAGAATGCCCACGGCGTCTACGCCATTGCCGCGACGCCGTTTCACGGCGACGGGACGCTGGATCACAATTCCATCGGCCGCATGACGGATTTCTATCTCGGCTGCGGCGTCACCGGCCTCACGATTCTGGGCATCATGGGTGAAGCGCCGAAGCTCGACGCGGATGAATCACTGGCCGTCGTCAAAGGTGTCGTTACGCGGGCCGGCGCAACACCGATTATCGTCGGCGTCTCGGCGCCGGGGTTTGCCGCCATGCGCTCGCTGGCGCGCTCGTCCATGGACCTGGGCGCTGCCGGGGTGATGATCGCGCCGCCGCCGCATCTGCGCACCGACGACCAGATCGTGACCTATTACCGCCAGGCGATAGAGGCGATCGGCGATGACGTGCCGTTCGTCATTCAGGATTATCCGCTTCTGCTTGGCGTCATCATGACGCCGAAAGTGCTGCGCCAGATCGTGATGGATCATCCGTCGTGCCGCATGCTCAAGCACGAAGACTGGCCGGGCCTGGAAAAGATTTCCGCCATGCGCGGGTTCGAGAA
>JAQGJO010000526.1 GCA_028290595.1 Hyphomicrobiales bacterium
GTGCAGCCGGCGGCAGCGAGATCGTCGATCTCGGCGTTATAGGCCTTGGCGCAATCGGCGAAAAAATCCTCGATGCGCGGATAGGCGGTCTTGTCCACGGCATCTCTTCCGCCGCGAAAGTGCAGGAGTGTCGGCGAGGGAATGGTGAGTGTCGGCGTGACTGTCGTTACTGATTTGAGGAAGGCGAAGTGATCGACGAAGATCGGCTTCGGACGCGTCAATTTGCCGGTGACGGCCATGGCGGTCGGCAGCCGCGCCGCCGTCTGGCCGTCGGCCGAGGCGCCGCCGACGGAGATGCGGCTCTTGGCCAGCACGACGTTGGAGAGTTTCAATAGAAAATCGCGGTTCCAGCTATCGCGGCGATATTCGCCGTCGCTGACCACCTGAAAGCCGATGTCTTCCTGCAGGCGCACGGCCTTGCGGATTTCGTCATCCTCGATCTTCGCCAGCTCGGCGTCGGAGATTTTGCCGGTGCGCAGCTCTTCACGCGCGTCGAGAATGGCTTTGGGGCGCAGAAGGCTGCCGACCTGTTCGGCATGAAACGGCGGGGTCATGGTGATGTCCATTATGTGCGGTTATTGATTGATGGTGCTTTTGGCGAAAAGCTCTTCGACCTTCATCAGGCGCGGCGTCAGGCCCTGTTCGAACGAATAGGCGGCGATCGTTTCCAGAACTTTGCGATTGGCCACGACGCCATGGTGGATCAGCGGCTGGCGCACTGCCGCAGCTGCTTCGGGCGGGATGATGCCGGTGGCGAAGTAATATTCGTTGTGTTCGATGCGCTGTTTATCCGCGATGGCGTTGGCCTCGTTGAAGGCAGCGAGAATGTTCAACGCCGCCCACGGATGTTTTTCCAGGATCGAGCGGCGGATGACCATGCCGTGGTTGATCGGCAGCAGGCCGGTCTTGTTGCGGTCGCGCGCGCCTTCGACATTGTTGTCGGCGAACATCGGCTTGATGTCGGGATGGTTGGCGAGATCGACAAGGCTGCGGTCGATCAGCGTCTTCTTCTGATTGTAGCAGATGGCGACATCGAGTTCGCCGGACGCCATCATCGAGCCGATGCTCTTTTCCGGTGGCATGAAATGAATGGTGACGCCAGGCGGCGCCTTGAAGGCGGTGGCGCCGGCATGGCTGTGGGTGGCGACGCGCTCCATATGAAAGATCATATCGCGCGGCGAGACGCCCCATTCATGCTCGAAAGCACCGCGCGTCCATAGCGCCGCCGTCTGCTGATATTCGGGCACGCCGATGCGCTTGCCTTTCAGGTCGGCTGGCGTGTTGATGCCGGCATCCTTGCGCACCCAGGTGTTGGTGTGAAAGAAGCGCCGCGTCGTGAAGATCGGCAGGCCGACCCAATCCTCGTCGCCCAAGGCCTTCATCACCATCAGCGACGAGACTGACATTTCGGAGACGTCGAAGTCGGCGAATTTCATCTGCCGCCAGAACAGTTCGGCGACATCGACCACGCTGGGGATGAAGTCTATGCCTTCCGGCTTGACCGCGCCTTCGAGCACGGGGCGTGTGCGTGGGTTGGCCGCGACGCCGAGACTGAGTTTAAGATTCATGTTCTTCACTTCCAAGAAAAGTCAGAGATCTCGGCGTCATGCATGCTCATGATGCCGGGCTGCACCTTCACGTTCTTGCCGTGCAGGAATACCGTCGGCATGGTCGAGATCGGCAGGATGTAGACCATCTCATTGTTGCGATCGATTGCCGGCTGCAGGATCCTGGCGCGCTCGGCGATGTCGAATGTCTTTTCCGCCTTTGCGATCGCCTCGTCGATGATCGGGTCTTTGGCGTAATCGCGCGCGCCACCGAACAGGCTGGTGAACACCGCCGTGGTTTCCGGATAGGTCGCCGTGGGGCGCGTGCCAAGGAACATGGTCAACTCGCCGTCGCCGCGCTTCTTGGTGTAGACGGTGATCGGCAGCAATTGGATGTTTGTGCGAATGCCGATCTTCTGCAATTGCTGGGCGATAGCTTCGCCGATCTGCTTGTAGGGCGCGTGCACGAAGAAGGGCAGGGTGAGGCCTTCGCCATAGCCCGCATCGGCGAGAAGTTTCTTCGCCGCGGCCGGATCGAAATCATAGGGCTTGCGGCTGACCGAGCAGGCGACGGTGGTGGCAAAGCAGATCGCATCGGGCAGTTTTTCCTTATCGGCGCCGGTGACGAGATTATGCGCGATGGCCGCACGATCGATCGCCATGGCGATGGCCTGGCGCACGCGCTGATCCTTCATCGCGGGAACGCCGGAGCGGCCGGCGGCGTCGAGCAGCAGGTAGAGAAACGAACCGCTCGGCACCGTCGTCATTTCGATCTCGGGATTGCCGACGAAATAGGCGGCGGTTTCGGGCTCGACATTGCGCAGCACGTCGACGCCCTGCACCAGCATTTGCGCGACCTGGGTCTGGCGCTCGGGCATGGGGATGAGTTCGATGTTTTTCACCGGCGCGCGATGATAGTTGCGGTCGCCGACAAAACCGTCGAAGCGCTCGAGCAAAGTGTTGCCGCGCGGGTCCATCTTGACGACGCGGTAGATGCCGGCACCCGATGCCGAGACCCGGCCGTAGGCGCTCTTGTCGGGCAAAGCGGCGTGAACCTTGGAATCGAGAATATAGAAATCGTAGGCGATGCTTTCGAGCGCTGTGCCGACGACGCCGGTGGTGTGGATGCGCACTGTGTTGGGGCCGGTCTGTTCGGCGCTCTTGAGGAAGGAGAAGCG
>JAQGJO010000551.1 GCA_028290595.1 Hyphomicrobiales bacterium
CTTTGGAGCCGTCCTGTCACGCCGAGCGGCGCAAAAAGCGTCACGGAAGCCAGTTTTACAGGTCAGGCCGGCCGCGGCCATTGCGCTGGCGCGTTGGGAAGATTATTCCGCTGTCAGAACATCAGCCCTCGCGGGAGGAACGGAAATGCTCTCAGCCGAAGACAACAGCTACGTCACCAAAACCGGCCCCGGCGCGCCGATGGGCGATCTGTTGCGGCGCTACTGGGTGCCGCTGCTGCTGGCGGAAGAACTGCCCGAGCCCGATTGCGCGCCGGTGCGGGTCAAAGCCTTCGGCGAACGCCTGATTGCGCTGCGCGATACGTCCGGCCGCGTCGGCCTGATGGACGAATTCTGCGCCCACCGCGGCGTGTCGCTGTGGTTCGGCCGCAACGAAGACAATGGCCTGCGCTGTCCCTATCACGGCTGGAAATACGACGTGAACGGCCAGTGCGTCGAGGTTCCCTCCGAGCCTGCCGAGAGCGGCTATTGCCAGAAGATCAAGCTCAAAGCCTACCCATGCGTGGAAAAGGGCGGCATCATCTGGGCTTATATGGGGCCGGCCGACAAGCAGCCTGAGTTTCCGGCTTTCGAATGGCTCGATCTGCCGGCCTCGCACCGCTACATCGCCAAGCGCTGGCAGGAGACCAACTGGCTGCAGGCGATGGAAGGTGGCATCGATTCCAGCCACGTCTCATGGCTGCACAGCGGCGAATTGCATACTGATCCGCTACACCGGGCGACCAAGGGCGCTGTGTATAATGGCGACAAGACGCCGAAGTTCGAGGTGGTCGATTCACCCTCGGGCATGCTCATCGGCGCGCGCCGCAACGCCGAGCCCGGCGAATATTACTGGCGCGTCACGCAATGGATCATGCCCTGGTATACGATGATCCCGCCTTACGGTGAGAACGCCCTGAACGGCCATGCCTGGGTGCCGATGGACGATGAGAACTGCATTACCTGGTCATTCACCTGGCATCCGACGCGGCCGTTGAGCGAACACGAACTGGCGACGATGCGCAGCGGCGGCGGCATGCATGTGGAGACACTGCCCGGCGGCTACCGGCCCGTCATCAACAAGGACAATGACTACCTGATGGATCGCGCGTTGCAGAAAAGCGGCCGCTATTACAGCGGCGTCGCCGGCATCGCCATGCAGGATGCCTCGCTGCAGGAGAGCATGGGGCCGGTCGTCGATCGCGCCCGGGAAAATCTGGTCTCGACCGACAATGCCATCATCATGGCGCGCATGTTGTTGAAGAAGGCGGCGCAGGGCCTGACGCGCGGCGTCGAGCCGCGCGGCCTGAAGCCGGAGACGCACCGGGTGCGGTCCGCCTCGTTCATTCTGCCGGCTGATCAACCGTTTGCGAAGGCGCGGGCGGAAGATCTCGTCGCGCGACCGGGCGTCATTCATACGGGCGTGTGATTGGGCCAACGGTGTTGTTTCCGCCGCGGTTTCTTTCGCTATCCGCCAGATCTACGTCTGGGAATTCTGTTCCCAGACATTCGGCAGATGATGGCCCGCTGAAGCCCGAGCTTGCTTCAGGTCAGGCCGGCGCGCTGTTCGATTGATCCCGGCTCTGTTTGGGCGCTGATCTTGTTGCCGAGTTGCCGCAAATGCGGGCACCGATCCTGCCGCGAACGGCTGCACCGCACGAAAAAAAGTAATGCGTCCCACCGGCAGATTTAGCGTGTGCCCAACAAATGCAGTTGTTGTCGGCCTTCGCCACCATTGTTATAGTCGCGGCGAATTGGCGGCCGGATCAGGTCGTTGTCTGGGGGGATGTGGATGATTCGTGTTAAAAGCCCGCAGGACTTGGGGGCGGGGCTTACCTTCATCACGATCGGTGCTGCGGGTATCTTTTTCGGGATGGATTTGACTTACGGATCGGCGGCCCGCATGGGGCCGGGATATTTCCCGACAATCCTTAGCTATCTCATCATTGCCATCGGTCTTGTCATCGCCTTGCGTGGGTTCACCATCGATGGTCCGTCCATCGAGCGCATTCCACTGCGGCCGATTTCGCTGGTCGTCATTTCCATTCTTGCCTTCGGGTTCATGATTGAAATCATCGGCCTGGCTTTGACCACGATCCTGCTGACATTCATCGCGAGCGCGGCGCGCAAGGAAGTGAACTGGAAGGAGACGGCGGTCCTCAGCGTCATTCTTGCGGTGTTATGTGTGGCCGTCTTTGTCTACGGGTTGAGCCAGCCGATGCCTGCCTGGTGGGGACGGTAAGATGATGGACGCCTTTAACAATCTCGCCACAGGCTTTGCTGCCGCCGGTTCGTTTCAGAACCTCGGTTTCGCTCTCGTCGGCTGCATGCTGGGAACGCTGATCGGCGTGCTGCCCGGTATCGGTCCGATCCCGACCATTGCCATGCTGCTGCCAATCACTTTCGGCCTCGATCCGCTGTCGTCGCTCATCATGCTCGCCGGCATCTACTACGGCGCGCAATACGGTGGTTCGACGACATCGATCCTCGTCAACATGCCGGGAGAAGCCTCTTCGGTCGTCACCTGTATGGACGGCTACCAGATGGCGCGGCAGGGGCGAGCGGGCGCGGCGCTTGCCGTCGCGGCGCTTGGCTCTTTCTTCGCCGGCTGCGTCGGCACGGTCTTCATCGCCGCATTCGGGCCGCCACTCGCCACTCTGGCGCAGCAGTTCAATTCGCCCGATTACTTCTCGCTGATGCTGCTTGGCCTTCTGATGGCCGTCGTGCTGGCGCATGGCTCCGTCATCAAGGCGATCGCCATGGTCGTCGTCGGGCTTCTGTTCGGCCTCGTCGGCACCGATGTGAACAGCGGCGCGGTACGTTACACGTTCGGCGTCTCTGAACTCTGGGACGGCATTGACTTCCTGCCGATGGTCATCGGCATGTTCGGCATCGTCGAGATCGTCAAAAATCTCGAGGAGAAGGAACTCGACCGCACCGCGATCAGCACCAAGTTCCGCGACCTGTGGCCGAGCCTCAGCGATTTCAAGGAATCGTGGAAGCCGGTCTTACGCGGCACCGCCGTTGGCGCCGTTCTCGGCGTTCTGCCGGGCGGTGGCGCGGTGCTTGCGTCCTTCGCGGCTTATACGGTCGAGAAGAAGATCGCCAAGGATCCGAGCCGTTTCGGCAAGGGGGCGATCGAAGGCGTGGCCGGTCCTGAGTCTGCCAACAATGCGGCGGCGCAGACCTCGTTCATTCCGCTGCTGACATTGGGGCTACCGTCAAACCCCATCATGGCCTTGATGATGGGTGCGATGATGATCCAGGGCATCCAGCCAGGTGCCGCGGTGATGACGAGCCGGCCGGATCTGTTCTGGGGCATGGTCGCCAGCATGTGGATCGGCAATCTGATGCTGGTCGTCATCAACCTGCCGATGATCGGCATGTGGGTGAAGCTGCTGTCGATTCCCTATCGCTATCTGTTCCCGGCGATCCTGATGTTCTGCGTCATCGGCGTCTATGGCACGAATGCGAATTCGACCATGATGGTGATGACAGCGGCGTTCACCGTGTTCGGCTATGTCATGACCCGTTTCGGCTGCGAGCCGGCGCCGATGATCCTCGGCTTCCTGCTTGGACCGCTGATGGAAGAGAATCTCCGGCGCTCGCTCGTGCTGTCGCGCGGCGATGCGATGATCTTTTTCCAAAGGCCGATTTCGCTGACCTTGCTCATCTGCGCCGCGCTGGTTCTGCTGATGATCGTGCTGCCGAATGTCCGGAAGTCGCGTGAAATCGCCTTCCAGGAAGGCGCCTAGCTCTTAACGCCGGGAAGATTTCGATCGTCCCGGGGTCTTCGATTTACCTGCTTCGACTTGCCTATGCCTATTGCCTTTCC
>JAQGJO010000008.1 GCA_028290595.1 Hyphomicrobiales bacterium
CGCTCGGCGGCGACGGGCTGATGCTGAAGACGCTGCACGACTTCATGCGCTCCGGCAAACCGATCTACGGCATGCATCGCGGCACCGTCGGCTTCCTGATGAACGAGTTCTCGACCCACGATCTGCACGCGCGGCTGGAAGCGGCGCGCGAGACCGAAATCCATCCGCTCTTGATGCGCGCCACCGACGTGCACGGCGAGGTGCACGTGCATCACGCCATCAACGAGGTGTCGCTGTTTCGCCAGACCTACCAGGCGGCGCGCCTGCGCATCCTGATCGACGAGCGCGAGCGCATGGAGGAGCTGATCGCCGATGGCATCATGGTGGCGACGCCGGCCGGCTCCACCGCCTACAACCTCTCCGCGCAGGGACCGATCCTGCCGATCAACGCCGCGCTGCTGGCGCTGACGCCGATCAGCGCCTTCCGCCCGCGGCGCTGGCGCGGTGCGCTGTTGCCGAACACCGCCTTCGTGGTGATCGAAGTTCTGGAAGGCGACAAGCGCCCGGTGGCCGCCGTCGCCGACCACGACGAGGCCCGCGATGTCCGCCGCGTCGAGATCATCTCCGACAAGACCATCTCCATGCGCATGATGTTCGACCCCGGCCACAGCCTCGAGGAACGGATTTTGAGCGAACAGTTTGGCTATTGAGCGGACTTTTGCTTTGCCGAATTTGTTTTCGCTGCGAAATCAATGAGTTATGAGAAATTTTGCGCGGCAAAACCGGGCTGCGCAAGCAAAACCAGCGGCCATTGATTTTGCTGGAAAATTCTTGCGGGCGTCTTGAGACGAACCGGTGACCGCAATGGGGCGCAAAATATGCGCTTGCGGCAAACCGGTGACGGGCGCCGGCTCGGCGGCCGCCACAGGTTGGGCGGCGGCGCCATAAGAAAGTCGCACATCGGACTAAATCCCCTCAGACGTGGAACGCGCGTTCCACGTCTGAGGGCGGTGCGGACGACTGGGCGGCGCCGGCATGGCGTCTCCCCGTTGCATGCCGGGCGGCGCCTTCGCGTCGAGGCTTTTCAGTTGCCCGTTTTCAAATCGCAACGGGCCAATTCGGCGGCCACGGGATGTTTCCCGATGCCAGCCCCACAGCCCCTGGCCATCAGAACATTTTCGAGCTCACCCGCCGGCCTTTGGCGCTGTCGTGACATACCGCGACGGAGAGAACACGGCCTTGGCGGCGGCGGCGTCGCGAAGCAGGCCGGCTTTCTTGAACGCGGCGATGCGCTCTGCGCCCGGCGGCATGGCGCGCGCCAATTCCAGGGCGTCGTCAGCCCGCGCTTGCCAGTCGTGGATGTCGGGACGTGTTACAAGGCCTTTCATGTTGTTCTCTTCGTCGCGGTGGTGACACCGTTGGATTCGAGCCACGCCTCGCTCTTGAACAGAGCGCGGAGCGACAGGGCGATCTGGCGATGCTGGTTGCGCTCGGCGCCCGTTGGCAGGGTCCTTGCGAGCATCAGCGCCGAACGCCGCAACGCGGCTAGTTCGGTGGCGCTGCCGCGGTGCTTGAAGATGGGGACGCGTTCGGCTTCCGACATTGCGACCTCGTGAGGCAGCGGCGAATTTCGTCCGCTATCGCCGCCCGGAAGCTGGGCTGCACGCACTCAGTACGCTTCATGACATAACGCGTCTGTGCGGTGGACGACTTATGGCGGTGGATTTTGCTTCTAGACGCGGGATCCATCGTAGCGCCACGTCCCCGGCGGCAGCTTGGCTTCGGCAGCGGCGATCTTCGCCTTCTGCGCCGCCTTGACCTTCCTTTGGCCGGCAATCGGCACGCCCACCTTGCGCGCCTGGCTCATGATCGATGTGCCCGGCCGATTGAAAGCGGCCGAGCATCTTGCGACCGAAGCGCCAGAGCTTGCCATGGCCTTCAGGCGCTCGATCTCGTCTTCGGTCCAGGGCCTGATGATGGGTTTGCGCATGTTAAACCGAACAAACGATGGCTGGTCCGCTCGACTTCGGACACAGCTTGAAATCGCGGTATGCCATGATGGCCTTGTTGGACAACATCAGACGACTGCGGCTGCCTTGCCGAATCCAGCGCTCGACGATGTCGGAGAGAAACCTGACGGCTTCCTGCCGATCGCCCGACTCTCCCGTGCCTCGAAGGTAGTCCCAGGCAATTTTGACGGACTCCTCCTGGAGCTCGGCAAGAGATCCGCCTTTGCGATAGTCCATGCGCCCTCCCGATTCGACGCCTGACAAGTCGCAGTATGAATTAAAGTTCCGCCTGTCCTGCAGCGGCTTCTTATTTTTAAAGCGAACATAGCAGGGGCAGTCCTGGATCAGCAGAGCGTGCGATTCAGCCGCGTGAATTCGGCAGCGAACGCGCAATCCCGGCCGCCGCCTCCCCGGTTTCAATCAGTTTCAGAAGATGCTCGCTATTGCGCGCGGCGAGGCGCAACGTCTCCGGAGTCGAAAAGAAGCGAGCCGAGGCGATGGACGGAAACATTTTCAACAGCAAGGGCGATCACGTCGCGAAAATCGTCGGCCCGTCGATTTTCGACCTGAAGGGCAAGCGGCTCTACGACCTGAAGGGCCCCAAGATTTACCGGCTTTCCGGCGAACTGGTCGGTCACCTTGCCGATGCCAGCAGTTCCGAAAAGCATCTGGACAGGGCAACCGACAAACTGTTCTAGCCTCGCGAAGCGCGGCTCTTCGCCTCTCCCGCCTGGCGCAGCTTCGCTGCGCGCGGGAGGAGGTAAAGGCAGATCAACCTTTCATTAACCCCACGTCTTTATGGTTAACGCCGGGTAACTGCCCCTGCCCGGTCTGAGCCGCTCATGTTCCGCATCGACTTCAACAAGCTGCGCTTCCTTGTCTGCGACGACAATCCGCACATGCGGCGGATCCTGCGCACGCTGCTGCATTCGTTTGGTGCGCGCGAAGTGTATGAGGCCGAGGACGGCGCCACCGCGCTGGAAATGTACTCGCACTACGTGCCCGACATCGTCATCACCGACTGGTCGATGCCGATCTTCGACGGACTCGAACTGGCGCAGATGATCCGGCAGCCGGAATCCAA